>NZ_LR701459.1:3750000-3950660 GCF_902498825.1 Rhizobium sp. EC-SD404 | reverse complement strand
GCCACACGCCGCCCATGGCGGACAGCCGCCCGCCGTGATCTACTTCACCAGCATCGAAACCGATCAGCAGGTGCAGGCAGTAGCTTAAGTCACGCCGAAATCTGTCCAGGGATCGGGGGGTAGCTCACCGGGCGACCGGGGCGAATGTCGGCGTCGACAATCGGACGCCTGAGCAGATCGCGGCGCTGGTTACCCTCATCCGTGACATTCTCAAGCGGCACCCGGGCGCCAAGGTAGTCGGCCATCGCGATCTCGCCGCTACGCAGTGCCCAGGCTTCGACGTGGCTCGCTGGTGGGCAGCCGTCCAGCACAAGCCACGTCCTGCGCCGACGCCCGTCCCGCCGACGGCTCCCGTCACCACGCCCGGCGTGTCCGAAGACCGCATCCACATCGTGGAGAAGGGCGACACCTGGTGGGGCATCGCTGAAGAGCATGGCCTGTCGGTGCCTGAGCTGCTGGCCCTGAACGACGCGGCCGTCGGCGACATCTTGGACATCGGAGACCGCATCAATGTCGCGCCTGATCCTGACCCTGTGCCTGGCGCTGCTGTTCCAGACGGGCAGGGCGGCGGCGGCACCCTTGCAAGCCTTATCGCGGCTCTGCTCCGCGCTTTTCGGAGGACGTAGGAAATGATGGGACCAGCAATTCGGATTGCGCTGCGCTACGGCGTGGGCGGCATGCTCGGGCTCGCGGTTGGCGATGCCTTGTCTCGTGACCCGGACGTCGTCAACGTGGCCACGGTCGCCGCCTCGGTGGTTGGCGGCTATGTCATCGAGCGGGTCTATGTCTTCGCGAAAAAGCGCGGATGGGCAACCTGATGGAACCGCTCACAATCCTCGTGGTTTTCGGCGTCGTCGTCTTCGTGGCGATCGCGCTCTTCCGCTGGATCAAGGCCCGGAGCCGGCCCGACCCATTCGACAACTTCGACTGGTGGAGAGGCCCGCTATGATCGGCCTCTTCGACGGCATCAAGATCGGGCTTGGCGGCCTCATAAGCGCGCTTCTCATGTTCGGCGCGTCGGCGCTCATCCTTCAGCCTCAAGCGTATGAGCGAGGCCGAGAGGCTGAAAGAGCCGCCGCATTGGAACGGTCCATGGACCTAATAAGGGAAAGGAACGCGACGGATGAAGAGATTGGTCGCTTGTCGGATGCTGAGCTTTGCTCTGCTCTTGGTGGCCTATGGGTGCCAGAGCGATCCATCTGTGAATGACGGGGCAGGCTTCAGCGCTTTGACGCCTTCCCCAGCTACTCGATCATTCATCATCACGAACGATCGACCGTTTGCCGAGCAGGTGGCCAGCCACAACGCCACCTGCCGGTCTCTACCAGCCTGCAGCCAGTAGACGGGGGCGTCGTGCGCGGGGCAGAAAAGAGATGGAAGATGATCCTCCTACACGTCCAGCGAAGCTTGAAGGACTCGGTCTATGCCCGGGGCACCGAATGGCTCCTGGCAATCGCACTTATGATGTGGGGCCCGATCCTCTGGAATAATCCGGAGCTGTTCGCGCTCCCGCAATACAGCCAGTTCGAATCGCTCATGAGCCAAGAGACATGGGCATGGACTTGCTTCCTGCTGGGCGCCGGCCGGATCGGCGTCCTGCTTTGGAATGGCGCCTACCGGAGAACCCCACATATGCGGGTGCTCCTTTCATTGGTCAGCATGATCTTCTGGTATCAGATATCCATCTCGTTTTGGATGTCGAACATGATCACGGCCACGTCACCGTCCACATGGCTCGCGGCCTGGCCTGTCTTCTGCATGTTCGAATTCATCAACATTGGCAGAGCTGCGAGGGACGCAAAGATTGCTGACGAGGCTGCTTAGACATGGATGCTACCGAGCCCTGGACTGCCATCGGTGCGGTCATCGCAGGCGTGCTGATCGCCACATTCACTTACTTCAAGACGAACGGGAGGAAGCAGACCGATCCGCATGAGGCCACTGCGGGTCTCTTCATCGATCGAGAGACGATGCGGAGGATTTCAGAGAACCTGGAGCGTATCGCCGATGCGGCTGAGCTGCTGGCCGACAAGAAGCAGGATCACATGAGCGAGACGATCGACAAGATCCTGCAGCAGATGGAGAAGGAGGAGGCTCGGAAGCCGACACGCCGCCCGCCTTAGCGTCTACCGATCAGTCGAGAAAATAAACAAGCCCGTCGTCTCTCCGGAGGCGGCGGGCATTTTTGCGTTCTGGGCGCCCCCGGCCGCTCGGAACTTTGGCCCAGTTTTGGGCGAAAGTGTCTTTTCCGGGCGAACTTCAACAAGTGACCGGAGAGAAGGCGCGGCACGGCGCCCTTTCACTCACAGTGATAGTTTCTGCTTTCCTCAATCATGGCATCGTAGATATTGCGCTGGGACTTTACGTAAGTTCCGAGGGACGCCGATTTCACGAGAATGAGATCGCCATGATCATCGCAAAGACGTCTGCTCGACTCCTGCCACTCATCAGCATCGTACCAGATCACATAGGCCACATACCGATCGTTGGAGAGCGTCGCATCGGTCACCGCGGCGTATCGGACGTTGTATCCGCGCTCTACGGCATCCTCGAGCGATGGATTTGCTAGGGCGGGGGTGGGAAGAAGGAGGAGGAGGAGGAAAGTGAGGAGTTTTTTCATTCTCCCCCATATCTTTTTCTAAAGCTGGCGTCGACCTCGCTCGCCCTGGGGCTTAAACCTCCGCCCGGTATCTATAATCCGGCCCATCGATCCTAGACCCCGCTTTATGTAGCCGCGGTGGTCCTTCGCGGACTGCCGGGGCGTTTGTCGCGTTCGACAGCCAGCCCGGTAGCTGTGCAAAGATAATGGAACTATCGGAGGTCCATGGCGAGCTGCAGGCTCGGCAGCGAATATAGTAACTGCCGCACGAGGGGCGAAAACTACCTCTTTTTAAGATTTTTCAACGAACTAGCGCAAATAGTCTCTCTAGGCTCTCAGTTCTTTGAGCCCCGATTACTCAGCACAGACGAATAGTAATTGCAAATGGGCGCGGTTGAGGTCAGAATTCATGTCTAAACGGGGATGGTGACGCCGCAGCACCCTTGCAGCTGCTTTGGGGAGTTCAATCGACATGGCTCAGTTATGGTATTACGAGATCACTCATGTCGCGTTGCTTCAGGACAGGCCCCCAGATTGGTCGAACATCAACATGGCCGCGCCACGCCTTACTATTGGAAATTACGAGACAGCTGTCTCCAAATATCAGGTGCAGGCAGGCTTCTGGCAGAATGGACAACGGGAATCTTCTTTCGATTATTCAGAATTCGCGCTCGGTCGAGTTACAACATCGCGCCCATCCGACTACGAGACAGCAAAAATCAGCTACGAAAGGGAAAGCCTCGACGGTGGAATGGTGAACGTTACTCGCCAAAAATGGGGAGTGCTCTCGGTACCGGACTTCGCTGTTCTACCGGATGAATTTCGTATCGATGTTCCTGATCATCTTATGGAAACAACGATCGAAGAGCTCAAATCCTACGCCGATACGAGAGGGTTTGCCGTCTTGCGGCTGGCGCTTGAGAGAAGCGAGCAAATTCTCGCAGCACAGTCCCTTCATGAACTCATAGCAGGCCATTTGGATCAGCAGTTCACTCTGCTTGATATGGCTCTGAATGGTGAGATTTCAGCACAGGAGCTGATGGAGGCCAGTGATCTCGTCGCCCAAGAATTCTTAGATGATCTTGTTGAAGAGGGCGACCTGCCAGAGAGCACCGCCGATCTTATAGACCTTGCCTTTCGAGTTCACGAATATACCGGATTTGGCTTTTCAGGGCCGGACGGACAGGTCGAGACAGATGAACTGCGGACCATCGTCCCCGATGGCTTTTCAGGTGTGATGTATGTTGGCGACGGTAAAGACGAGACTTTGCTTGGCAGTCGGCAGGCAGATCAGATCGCTATGGGTGCAGGTAACGACATTGCTTATGGCAGGCAAGGCGATGACTATATCGACGGCGGCGCCGGTGACGATGTCCTTATCGGAGGGCAGGGGTTCAACTACCTGGTGGGCGGAGAAGGTTCTGACACTGCTGTCTATGCAGGCAGTCTGAGCGACTACTTCCTCAATACCATTTCCGGAAGGACTTACGTCGTTTCGCGGACACCTGGCAGCAATTATGCGAATGATACGCTGGATCAGATTGATCGCTTCTGGTTTAGCGACGGCATCGTTTTTGAAAACGACTCCACTCCGCTCGTAAGCAGCCTGTATTACTTCTCAAGAAACCCGGACGTTTGGCAGGCAGACTCGGGCCAGAGCTCGCCTGATTTTCACTTTGCAAATTGGGGATGGCGCGAAGGACGAGATCCGAATGCGCTCTTTAGCACCACCGGCTATCTGGGAGCCAATGATGATGTCGCACGAGCTGGCGTGAACCCATTGGTACATTACGAGCTTCATGGTTGGCGTGAGGGTCGCGACCCTTCGAGTGAATTCGATACGCAACTTTATCTGCTTCGCAACCCCGACGTTGCGAGCGCCGGTATCAATCCGTTGAGCCATTATCTGTCTGCCGGTGCTGCTGAAGGTCGCCCAATCTATGAAGCGATCGGCAAGCGCATCGAAGAAGATGGTTTTGACCGTGAGTTCTACCTGCTCGCCAATCCTGATGTCGCAGCGGCAGATATCGATGCTCGTGAACACTTTGAAAATTTTGGATGGAAAGAGGGCAGAGATCCGAACGCGCTTTTTGACACCGAGTTCTATCTGTTCTTCAATCCAGACGTCGCCGCAGCAAAAATCAATCCATTTGCTCACTTCGACGAATTTGGATGGGAAGAGGGCAGGAACACCTATGACGGGTTTTCCTCCCGCGGCTATCTCGAGGCATACTCAGACGTCGCAGATGCCGATTTGAATCCTCTTTATCACTACCTGCAATACGGTGTGTGGGAGGGCCGTCACACCTTTTCCGACGAATGGATCATCGCTTAGTCAGGGTAAATGATCGAACCTGGTTGCCGACGTCTTTTGGCCCCCGCTGTTGGAAGTGTGACTGTGGTCGTCTTTGCGCTCACCCTGGGCCACAATCTGCAAAGCATCATCCGGTAATGGCCGTTGCAGCGCACTCGCCTCAGCCCAATCCGCCCGCAGCCAGATATTTGCTTCTTCTGCCGTCGTCAGAATGACAGGCATGGCTTTGGGGTGAACTGCGCCGACGACCTCGTTCGGCTCGCAGGTGAGGAAGCCATAAAGGTCGGCATTGATCTCGCCTTCCTTGATCTTCCTGGTGCTCGTCCAGTTCGTCCAGATCCCCGCGAACATCATAAGCGGCCGGCTCTCATCTGCAGCAAACCAGACTGGCACCTTCTTGCCGTCGATCGTGTCGTATTCCGAGAAGCTGGTAAACGGCACGAGGCAGCGGTTGGCCGGCCCGAGCCAGCGCCGCCAATGCGGGCTTTTCACATTGCGGATGTTCGTCACGCCGCTGTCGACCTTCTTGCCCTTCAGCACGAACTGCGGCGACGGCATCCCCCAGCGGGCCGTGACAAGTTCACGCTCGCCGTCAGCTCCATTGCGGACGATCGGCGCTGGATAGTCGGGGAAGATGCCGGGCAGGGGCGGGAGGTTGCCCGTCTGGTCGCGCATGGCACGGGCAAGCTCGATAATCGCGGCCTGGCCCTTGGTGAGTGAGTAGAGGTTGCACATGGCGACCAGGATGCCTTGCTTCAGTCGGTTTTGGGAGTGGGCTTCAGCGAAGTCAGCGCGCGAAGCGTAAAGAACGTCACGATCGAAATGACAAGCGCGATGTCATAGGTGCCGAGGCCGACCGCAACTCCGATCGCCCCAGTGGCCCACAGGCTGGCAGCTGTTGCTGTTCCCCTCACCGACGACTTTACGACCAAGATTGCGCCGCCTCCGATGAACCCGATGCCGGTGATGATGCCCTCGACGACCCGAGCCGTTGCTTCAGGGCTGCCTTGCGTGATGGTCTCAGCGGCCTGAAGGAATCCACAGGCGGCGATGGCAACGAGAGGGAACGTGCGCAGTCCAGCGCTGCGCTCCGTCTTCTCTCGATCCCATCCGATCGGCAGCGCCAGGATGTAGGCTATGCCCAATGCCAATAGGTGGGGAGTACGTTGAACTCTTCACCCGTAGCGACGATTTCAGCCCAGACTGCGTCCATAACCCCATCCCAATTTCTCTGACCGTGCATGATCGCACATGGCGGGCAGAACTCGAATGCCGGGCGCTTGGTTCATCATCAATCGGCCGAATTTTTAATCATCTTGCAGCCTAATCGTTTGATGGCTCGCCGAACAACGAAACCGCCCCGGTCTGTGGGACTTGACGCCGATCCTGGCTTTGTCGCGCGCAGCAAGCCGCGGCGCTCGCGAGATCCGCTTCAACCTCAATTACCGTTTGACCCGTTTCCGGAACGGATCGAGCCGTGCCTCGCATTGCTGGCCGGATCCCCTCCCGAGGGACCCGGCTGGGTTTTTGAGGTAAAATGGGATGGCTACCGTCTTGCGCTACACCGCAACGGCGACCAAGTCAGTGTCTTCACGCGCGGCGGCCACGATTGGAGCCACCGCTTTCCTGCGCTTGTTGCCGCGGTACAGGCTATCGAAGTCAATTCGATCGTGCTCGACGGCGAGGCCGTGGTTCTGGACGAGCACGGGAGGTCGGACTTCAATGCCCTCCAGCGTTCGCTGGGCGGCCGTGGCGGCAAGCGCGTCGCGGGTGGCGAGGTTATCTTCTACGCCTTTGACCTGCTTTATTTCGACGGACACGACCTTACCCAGATGTCTCTGGAGGAGCGACGTCACCGACTCAAAAGCATCTTGGGTGATGGGAGCGAAGCGATTCGGCTTTCTGAAGAGGTGGAGGCTGATGGCGCTGCGTTTCTCCAGGTCGCGTGTCAAATGGGCTTGGAGGGCATCATCGCCAAGCAGCGCGATCGACCGTATCGATCAGGCCGCAAAGGCGACTGGCTCAAAATCAAATGCGTCCAGCGCGAGACCTTCCTCGTGGTCGGTTATGAACCGTCAACAAAGGTTCGTGGCGCGATCGCTAATCTGCTGCTGGCCGCGCTCAAAGATGGGCAACCGGTTTATGTCGGTTCAGTCGGCACGGGCTTCTCCTACGAGCAGGCCGTGTCGTTCAAGGAGCTTCTCGATTCGATGAAGGTAGCCTCTCCGAGCATCTCACTGAAGCGGAAAGGCGCGGTCTTCGTCCCGCCGAAGCTGGCTGCTGAGATTGAGTTCCGCGCATGGACCGGCGACGGGAAGCTACGGCATGCCTCATTCAAAGGGCTGCGCGATCCGGAAGATCATATCGAGGTGTTCAGCCTCGATGACGTCGCGAAAGCCTGAAGTTCAGCTTAGCAGCCAGTAAAGGCCAGCAATGCTCATTGCGATCGACGCGAAAGCATACACCGCAGCTTTCTTCGTCGACATGCCGCCGTTGTCGTTGGTGGCAACATATTCCAGATCCGCGAAACGTGATCTCATCGGCGCTGTCACCACCGCGCCTGGCCGGGTCATATGTCATCTTCACAGTGCGGACCTTCAGAGCACTGAATCGCCGATCCGGGTTAGCCATGTCGCCGCTCAGTGTCTGTCTGACTCCTGATACACTAAAAGCGATACCGGGTAAGACGCCATAGCCACATCGTTCGGCAGTTATGCGTCGAAAATGCACAAGTCGCTGACTATATTAACCCTGATGTTGAAAGCGGCACCTTTATCGGAACTGTGCCGTGTACCATCGGTTCTGGTCGCAACTGGGACCAGAGGACGGCCCTCACGATATGGTGGCACTTAGCTGGAAAACCTTCCGAGGGCTGTATCGAGCTACGCTAATGGGCGTCGCTGCTGTGACTTGCACTGCTCTTCTCGGTATGACGATGGCTTCAAGCTTAACGCCAGTCTCGGACCAGGATCGCCACGGCATCCTCCTCACGATGTTGCGTGTGCTCATCGACTGCTGCCGCCACCACCTTCATTTGCCGTGACACTCAGCTGAGTAAAATAGCCTGAGGACAGCTCCGCCGTCCCGAATATTTAGAACACTGCTCGATGATGCTATCCGTGCGGCCGCGCTCAATTAGCTGTCGTCTTAACCTGCATCAAGCCCGGTGGTCCTTCGTGGATCGCCGGGGCATTTTGCGTTCAGCGCTTTTGGTCCTGTTCCTGAATCCAGCGTTCCAGCAACTCTTCGGGCGTGGGCTCTTCTTTCGCCTTGCGTAGTGCGGGCTGTGAAAACTCCATTACCTTGTCGGGGTAGAGCCTGACGGTGAGCCCAGTCTCGGCAGCGGCTCGCGCTGCATCCATGATTTCGGTACGCGTAAAAGTTCGGGCCTTACTCATCGCTACCAGCTGGAAAGCCAGACCCATCCGCCGAAGAAGCTGACCATCATTAGCACGACGACCGCTTTTTCGTTGCGAGATAGAAAGCCACCGCCGTACTGCGGTTCCTTTTCATAGCCGCTCAATGCTCGGTCCTCCCGCCCATCTCTTCCCATACCTCATCGATTGCGCCGGCAGTTTTCTCGTTTTCCAGCGCGGCCCAACGTCTGCTCTGTGCGAGCGAAAGCACGGCTTCTTCAGCCTCGGCGGCCTCCCAGCCTGCGGACGTGGCTTCAGAAACGAACTGATCGATGAGGCTGTTGAATTGCTCCTGCAAAGCTTCCTCGCAGGATAGAAGCCTATCAGGATGCTCTTTAGGGCTGGTCGGGCTTTTGATCATCGTCACCATCCGGCACAAAGCACGCCCAAAAGGGCAGACGGTTATGTTGCCCTGTTCTCCGCAGGTGGGCAATCCAGGGGCGGGACTCAGGCGTCACCGATGCGCAGCGGAATCTATTACACGACGTGCAGCGGGTCAGCTTTGCTAGGTCTCCCATCGTCAGATGGCCGGGTAAGTGGCTCAAGCTCGAAACGGTGATGCTGCCGCTATGGACACAAAGTGCGCACGTTAGATCGAGATTAATTCTCAGCTCCCGAAGCTCGCTGAGATAGACCGGTTGCGGTTCTCTCCACTTTCTGCGCCCCATTATCTGCTCCTTAATTATAGGAACATGATCCTTTTCGATGGCAGAAGATAGGACTTTAATCTGTTGTGGATGTGGGGGATCGGCACGTTTACCTCTGAAGGTAACGGCTTGGCTCGGTGGAAGGCAAAAAAAAGGCCCCGAATTGGGGCCTTTCGGTTAGCTTAGCAACAAGCGACTAATCGTTCCGACGTTGTATACTCATGCTCTAGGGGTTGGCCTGGCGCAGGCTGAGAAACAACGTCACGGATCGTCGCGTCGCTTAGCCACTTCTTCATACGAGCTTCGTAAGTCGCTGATGCGTTACGGATCGCATGTATTTGCTCATCACGATTTAACGGTGCGGTCATTTTACTCACCTTTCAAAAGGCGTTCTACAACTCAACCTCTATAGGCTGAATCTGTTCCGCTGGATGGCGCCTTTCCATCATCCAAATATGATGGCCACTCCATGGGTCAGCTCGACCTGAACGATAACCCTGTTGCGCAAACACTCGCGCAATTTCGTCAAACTTCCGTAAAGCTTTCGCCGGCAGTCCGCTTGAGTGGGTCATCATGCTTACAACGCTTGGCTTAGCTTCGTCAATTATCTGACTGACTGATGCGCATATCACCGCACGTATTAGAGACCGTTCGTCGTTTGACGAAATTACCGGTCTAGTCGCCAACCCATCGCGCTTGTCCTCTACATGGGAGCCATCGGTGCTGGCTTCAATCAGTGCGAACGACAAGTCGTATTTTGTGTCGGTATATGCGGCCATGGGCGCGATAGCCACAAACGTCGAATAAACCAGTCCAGTTTGATCATCATAGCCAACCGGAGCCCTGACGATAAATTCGCCGTTGCCTTTGATCATCGCCAAATGCAGGGCCAAGCCTGGAGATATCGTACAAACAAATGCCATATTTCCCCCACCATCGCAGTTGGTGTTACCACACAACCCCGCGTTGCCAATAGGGGCAGTGACTGCACTGTACTGCTAGATGACGCGTGATGGGGCGAGCTGGTTCTGCGCCACAGGATCCCCAAGCGTTATCGAGTGGTCAACCTTCGGTGGCGCTGGGACTTATCAGCCGAACGCCTGGCCCTCCGCCGTTTTGCGGGATCAGAACGACGCCTCGTTCCTTAAGCGCTGCCTCGATTGCAGCCAGATTGTTCACGCTTGGGGTTCGGCGTCCCTTTTCGAAATCTCTGACTGTCGACTCCCCGAGGTTCGCTGCTGTTGCAAGATCTCGCTGTGAGATGTCGAGCAAAGCCCGGCCTGCTCTGGATTGTTCAGGGGTGATCATGTGCGCCTCGTTCAAGTCATCGAATAGCGTTTATCATAAACGATAAGCGTTGACATCCGGTTAATGTAACGGTAATCGTTCAGTAACAACGAAAAACGTTGAAATGGAGATAGCACATGCACACTCGTACTGATGACTTCGATTCCGTCGTTGCTGAGTTTCGCCGCACTGTCGCTGCACATCGCGCCACCGCTGACGCAGAGGACGCGGCGTTGACAGAGGTCAACAGCCTCATTGGTGAGCCGTGGACGCAAACCACAAGTGACCATTGGCACGCCCTGGGCCAGAGGACCAAGTTACGAACTGTTGAGCATGCCCACGAGGTTTTCGGCCCTCAGATCGAGGGGCAGCGGCGCATTCTCGCAAACATGCCGGAAGGCTGTGATGCCTTGATGGGCGGACACTCTGCGCAACTTGCTCGCCTTGAAAGGGTGCGCGATGAGGTGATTGCGTATCTTAATCAGCACGAACAGGTTCGACGCGCCAGCGGGTTGTATGAGGCGCGTGAAGCTTACACTGCGGCGGGCAATGCGGCGTTTGAAGCTCGGCGGGCTCTGCTCGCGTTCCAGTGCTCGACCATTGAACAAGTTGGGATCAAGGCTCGCGCTATCGCGGAGGCTATCGCGTCCGACGATATTTGCCCGCTGGACGAGGACGAGGCTGGTTTGCTGCTCTCGTCCATGACGGGCGCAACCTTGGCAGTGGAGGCATGAGCATGAACCGGATTTCAAGAAGGACGTTCCTGTCCACAACCGGCGCTGCCGGCGTTGCTCTAGCTGCTGCGGGCGATGCCCCCGCTGTTGAATCGGTTACGGAAGACGCAGAGCTGCTGCGCCTGTACGAAGCGCACTTGCCGATGATGGACGAGCTGCGGGCGGCTGATGCCCAATTGCAGGCCGCACAAGATGTGTTCGACGCCATCGGGCCTAAGCTGCCGGATGCCTTGATCTGGAAGTCGGGGCCGGGCAAGGGACTGGCCAATTGGAAATTGGCGCTGTCGGGGTTGCCGGAAGAGCCGAGGCGCTGGATTTATAGCAGTGATGAGATTGCGCGGTTTCATTCGCGCTATTTCGGAAGCGATGACCCGCACCACGTCCAGATGCGCAAACTTCATGACTTGGCTGAGGTGTACGAGCGGGAATGGCACGATGCCCGCGAGCGGTCTGGCGCGCCGGCTGCTGCTGAACGCCGGGCGCTTGTCGTGGGTGCGATCCGCACGGCTGCGGCGGATGTGTCGCAGATCACGCCCAAAACCCGCGATGGGCTGCTTATGAAAGCCTCGATACTGAGCGCTATGGCAGTGTGTGGTGAACGCGAGGCGATGTGGCTTCGTGGGTACGTGTCCAATCTTCCGGGCGATATCGTCGCGATCTTGGCCGGCTCCAGGCCTGCGAACGCCTGAGCACAAACGCTTCTGCTGTTACCCAGAACGTTACCCAGAACCGGACAGAGACGAGGCTGATAAGGCGATTTTAGGTGTAAGGGTTTGAAAAGATTGGTGCCGCTTAGGTGACTCGAACACCTGACCCCATCATTACGAATGATGTGCTCTACCAACTGAGCTAAAGCGGCCCGGTGGCTACCCCGAATAGGGCTGCCACGAAAGGTGCCCGCAGATACCGCGATTGGGCGGGCATTTCAAGCGGGCAAAGGCAAATTCCGATCGGTACCCGATCAGGCGCAGATACGCTCTTTTGCGGCGCGGTACTCGCGTTCGAGACGGTCGACGAATTGGCCGACGGGAGCCACTTCCTTCACGGCGCCGATGCCCTGGCCTGCGCCCCAGATGTCGCGCCATGCCTTGGCGCCGGTTGCAGCGCCATCGAAATCCATCTTGGAGGCATCGGCTTGCGGCAGATTGTCGGGATCCATGCCGGCCTTGGCGATCGAAGGCTTCAGGTAGTTGCCGGGGATGCCGGTAAAGAAGTTCGAATAGACGATGTCCTTGGCGGTGCTTTCGACGATCATGTCCTTATAGGCGTCGATGGCGCGGGCTTCTGGCGTCGCGATGAAGGGCGTGCCGATATAGGCCATGTCGGCGCCCATGGCCTGCGCGGCGAGAACGGCATCGCCGGTCGCGATCGAGCCGGACAGCAGGAGCGGACCATCGAACCATTCGCGGATTTCCTGGACGAGCGCGAAGGGCGAGAGCGGCCCAGCGTGACCACCGGCGCCGGCTGCGACCGCGATCAGGCCATCGGCACCCTTCTTGATCGCCGAATGGGCGTGGCGGTTGTTGATGACATCGTGCAGCACGATACCGCCATAGGAATGGATCGCATCATTGACTTCCGGCACGGCGCCAAGCGACGAAATGACGATAGGCACCTTGTATTTCACGCACATCCGCAGATCGTGTTCCAACCGCTGGTTGGAGCGGTGGACGATCTGGTTGACAGCAAAGGGAGCGGCGGGATGGTCCGGGTTTGCTGCGTCATGGGCAGCAAGCGTTTCGGTGATTTCGGCCAGCCACTCGTCGAGTTGCGCCTCTGGACGGGCATTGAGGGCCGGAAACGAGCCGACGACACCGGCCTTGCACTGGGCAATGACCAGAGGCGGGTGCGAGATGATGAACAGCGGGGCTGCAACGACGGGAAGGCGGAGCCGATCCTTGAGAATGGACGGGAGAGCCATGGAGCATCACCTCGAGAGCGTTTTGATTGACACTTACGTAAACTGCACTTCGGCTCTCCTATGCCATTCGACGCGTTTTCCGTCCAGCCCATCCCGTTTCGCTCGACGACCTGTCGATTGCTCTGTGCTCTTGCCGTCAGTGGTTAACGCCTTGCTTGCGCGGCGCGAATTCAGCTTGTACCGGTGAGTTCGACGCAAGATGAACTCAATTTTCGCCCAATGCTCTTGGGCCCAGGTGCCGATGCGCGCCTGCCCGATCGAAAGGCCCGGTAGTGCAAGGTCTCGAAACCGCTATCCGCAATGCCCTGGCGCGTGCTGGCAATCCCGATGCCGAGACGCGCCAGCGCGTCTACGCGTCGGCGCGCCAGGCCGTTCAGAACTCGTTTGCAAAGCAGAGCGACGTTGCGCCGGAGGTGATCAACCAGCAGCGCATCGAGGCCGAAAACGTCATCGCCAGGGTCGAAACGGAATTTGCGGAACGTGACCGCGTCAATGCAATGGCGCCGGTGCCCACGGTCGACGTCGTCCAACACCAGGCGCCGTCTGCTGCCGGTCGCGCAACCGAAACCAGCGCCCCGCAGGTCATGCTGGATGACGCGTTCAGGCGCAGACCCGATGCCGAGCCACCGATCGTGTCGGTCGATGGCGGCGAACGAATGAGGCATGACGTTCGCGTCGACGATCGGGCGCCGGTGATCGATCGATTGGATAGCTTTTCGGTGGACAGCCCGCGCATCAGCACGGACCGGCGTGAACCCGATATCGGTCTTGCGACTGACCCGGTTGAGACATCATCTTCCGCAACGGCGGATCTAGACGCATCGCCTGCCGTTGCAGGGGATGTTCGGCCCGGTCGGGGCAAGAGAGGCTTCTTGCGCCGCGGCGGCGGCAAGCCGAAAGTCGAGACAGTCGCCGAAGCGCCGCGCCGAAAGAAGAAGCGTCGTGGCGGCGCACTTGTCGGGTTGGCTCTGCAACTCGGGGCCGTGCTCCTGCTAATCGCTGGAGCGCTGTGGTTCATTGCCGCGAATGGCGGAATCGAGCAGGTGGGCAGAAACCTCGCCGATTCCGGCGCCGGCCTTTTGGCTGAGCCGAACGGCGACGTTGCCAGCGTGTCCGGCCAACGCGTGGGCGCCGGCCAGTTCACGGGTGAATGGATCACCGTGGTCGAAACCGACACGGCAGACAACGTCACGGCCGGATCAGCCGCGACGATCGACGCGGTCGAAGAAGCCAGCGAGCCGTTTCTCAGGATTCAGTCGGTCAGTGCTGGCGAAGATGGCGAAGTGCGCATTGCCCTTCAGGGCGAAGCGGCAGAGGCTCTGGCGGCAGGTCCGGCAACCGTGGCTCTGACGGTGCGGTCGGCCGGCGAAGGCGTGACCCAGATTTATGTGCGGTGCAGCTTCCCGGCGGAAGCCGGATGCGGGCGTCGTCGCTTCGAGGTAAACCAGACGCCTGCTGATCTCTTGCTCGATATCGACATCGGTGCCGCCGGCGGTTCAGTGTCCGGTGGCATGGTGATGCTCAATGCCGATGTCGCTGGCGAAGGCGGCGGCATCGATCTCTTGAGCGTCCGGCTTCGGCCGGGGGCATGACGACGCCTCGGATTTGACGACCAGTTCTGAAATGAAAGCTCTTCAGGCCCGAACGGCTAGTTCCGGTCCGCCGATGATGGCCTGCTCTTCGACCCCGATGGCGTTCGTGTCCTTGCCCTCATAGGGCAGGCCCAAGAGCACATGGCGAATGAGATTGAGGCGCGCGCGGCGCTTGTCGTCGGCATGCACCGCGACCCACGGAGCCAGATCGGTGTGGGTGCTGGCGAACATCTGGTCGCGCCTGGTGGTATAGTCGTCCCAGCGCAGAATGCTCGCTATGTCCATCGGTGACAGCTTCCACGCCTTCAAGACGGTGTGGCGACGTTCGTGGAACCGCTCCAACTGCGTGGCGCGACCGATGTCCAGCCAGAACTTGAAGACATAGATTCCGCTCTTGACCAGCATACGCTCGAAATCTGGTGTCTCCGCCAGGAAGTGCGCATGTTCGTCTGGTGTGCAAAAGCCCATGACGGGCTCGACGCCGGCGCGGTTGTACCAGGACCGATCGAACATCACGAATTCGCCGGCTGACGGCAGATGCTCGACATAGCGCTGATAGTACCACTGGCCGCGCTCACGCTCGGTCGGCTTCGGAAGCGCCACGATGCGCGCATTGCGCGGGTTCATGTATTCCCGCGTCGCGGCGATCGCGCCACCCTTGCCGGCGGCATCGCGGCCTTCGAACAGTATGACGACGCGATGGCCGCTCTCCTGCTGCCACGCCTGCACCTTGATGAGTTCCACCTGGAGCGTTTCCAGATCACGTGCGTACTCAGACTTGCCGAGCTTCTTCGGCTGACCGGCGGCATCCTGCTTCCGCAGATCGTTGACCCAGTCTGGCAGAATGGGGTCATCGATGTCGAACCGTCGTTTTGCCCCGCCGATCTCGACCTCTACTGCTCGCTCTTCCGGCTCATCTGTCATAAATGTCTCGCATGGGGGCGTCATGGTTGCGGGATGATTCCGGCTTGGCCGGGTCTCGCGGTGGATTTGGGCCACAGGGGCGCGGCGAATTCAAGCTGCTCTTCTGATGAACGTGCAAGCGGAGGATGAACGAGCCATGTCGGAGGGCGGTCTACCGATGAACGACACGCCGGAACGTGGCCCGGTGCGCCTCGCGTCGATGCGGCTCAAAGATGCGCGATACATCCTGATCGCCGGAGCTCTCGCCATCGCGGTGTTCACGGCAGGCGGTGCGATCGGATGGCTGCCGGGTACGCTGCTCTATCTCATCATCGTCTTGGCAGCAGCGTTTCCGCGGCGATCCCGTTCAATGCGGCTTGCGGGCCGGCAAAAGGCTCCGGTGATGGATTGGCGGCAGGCGATCGCCCTCCCGCTGCAGGCCATGGACGAGCCGGCCTATCTGCTGCGGGTCGACGGCACAGTGAAGTTCCAGAACGAGGCTGCGGGGGCGCTGTTCGGCTTTTCCGAGCCGAACACGCATCTCTCAGGCCGCATCCGGTCTCCGGCCATTCTCGGCATGGTGCAGCAGGCGATGGAAGACGACGAGCCCCGCTCCGTCGACCATTCCGAGCGGGTGCCTTCGGAACGCTGGTTTCAGGTGCGGTGTGCGCCGATTTCCGGCGCGCCGGCTCGCGACCACAGCGGCAAGCTCTATCTGCTGACATTCCGCGACATGACCGAGGCACGGCGGATGGACCGCATGCGCAGCGACTTCGTCGCCAATGCAAGCCATGAACTGCGCACACCGCTCGCATCCCTGACGGGCTTCATCGAGACCATCAAGGGACCGGCCAGGAACGATCGCGATGCCCAGGCGCGGTTTCTCGACATCATGTACGAACAAGCGACGCGAATGACCCGGCTCGTCGACGATCTGATGTCGCTGTCGCGGCTTGAGTTGAAGACGCATGTGGCACCGACGGACCGCGTGGATCTCAATCGCCTCGTCGCGCATGTCACCGACAGCATGAAGCCGCTCGCCGCCGATATGAGCGTGACGGTGTCGTTAACCGTCCCAGACGAGCGTGTCGTCATCCAAGGGGATCGCGACGAGCTGATCCAGGTGCTGCAAAACCTCATCGAGAATGCGTGCAAGTACGGTCAAAGCGGCGGGCGGGTCGATGTTGCAGTTGCGATACTGCCCGTTGATGGAGGAGGCTTTGGAACCGCCGAGCTGCGTGTACGAGACTACGGCCCTGGGATCGCGCCAGAGCACGTACCGCGGTTGACGGAGCGCTTTTATCGCGTCGATATAGAGAGCAGCCGGTCCAAGCGCGGCACCGGGCTCGGCCTTGCCATCGTCAAGCATATTCTCACCCGCCACAGGACGAGGCTCGTCGTTCAATCGGCCTTGGGGGAGGGGACGACCTTCATTGTCAGATTTGAACGCCAAAAAGCCACGCCCGACGTCACGCTTCGTTTAATAGACATGGAAAAACAAGAACTTAACGTGTCATAAACCTGTTACGCTCTTGTCATAAAAGGTCTGTCGGCGGGGTGCTAGAACGTCCACGTCCTCAAGGGGCACCCACAGGCGGCCTTCGGGACGCCCATTCAAAGAGCTAATAAGCGGGAGACATCCATGAACGCTCTTAAGATTTCCGTCGCTGCCCTCGTGGCATCCACGGCATTTGCCGGCTACGCCGTAGCACAAACACGCGAGCAGATTTCGATCGTCGGTTCCTCGACGGTTTTCCCGTACACCCAGGCCGTCGTCGAGCAGTTCGGTAACACGACCGACTTTGCTGCTCCGGTTCTGGAGTCCACCGGCACGGGCGGCGGCATGCAGATCTTCTGCGGCGGCGTCGGCGAAGAGTTCCCGGACATCACGGGCGCATCGCGTGCGATGACTGAATCCGAGTACGACCTCTGCATCGAGAACGGCGTCGACAGCATCAGCGAAGTGCAGATCGGCTCTGACGGCCTGTCGATCGCCATCAGCCGCGAAGGTGAAGCTTTCGATCTGACGAAGGCGCAGATTTTCCAGGCGCTTGCCGCCCAGGTTGAAGTCGATGGCGAGATCGTCGACAATCCTTACATGAACTGGTCGGAAATCGATCCGTCGCTCCCGGACGTCGCGATCGAAGCATTCGGTCCTCCCCCGACGTCGGGCACCCGTGACGCTTTTGTCGAGCTCGTCATGCTCGAAGGTTGTGAAGGGTTCGAAGCGATCGCCGCTCTCGAAGAAGACGCGATGGAAGAGACCTGCTCGCGCATGCGTCAGGATGGCCCGTTCGTCGAAGCTGGCGAGAATGACAACCTGATCGTCCAGCGCCTTCAGGGCAACCCGGCAGCTGTAGGCATCTTCGGCTACTCGTTCCTTTACGAGAACCAGGACACGCTTCAGGCCGTTACGATCGAAGGTGTCGAGCCTTCCCCCGAGACCATCGGCGACGGTTCCTACGGCGTTGCTCGCCCGCTGTTCTTCTACGTGAAGAACGCACACCGTGATGCGATTCCCGGCCTGAACGAGTTCGTCACCGAATACGTTTCCGAAGAATCGATGGGTCCGGACGGTTACCTTGTCGAGCGCGGCCTTGTGCCGGCCAACGACGAGCGCCGCGAAGAAGTTCGCACGGCGGCGACCGAAGGCACCCACATGGACCGTTACGCCGACTAATCGGACGGTCAATTTCCAGGGCGTTCGGCATCCTTGTGATGCCGGGCGCCTTTTTCCTAACGATGAGACGCCAGCCGGCTGGGAGTCCTCGCCACCATGACCGTACTGACATTGACCGGGTTGATCCTGCTCGTCAGCGCAATCGGCTTCTTTCTCGGTAAGGCGCGCGCCGTTCAGGCGCAGGCCGGCGGATCGATCGAATTGCACTCTCGTCCGCAATATTCCGGCGCGTTTGTCGCCATGGCGGCACTCCTTCCGGCGATTCTGCTGATGCTTGTCTGGATCGCATTTGACGACGCTATCATTCGATCGCTGGTCGTCGGTTCGCTCCCTCAGGAGGCGCGCAGCGGGGCTGACGCGTCCACGCTCATGCGCGAAGTGTTGCAGGTCCTATCGGGCCGGACGTTTGGCGAGCCTGAGCAATATATGCGGGATGCGGCAGAATACCTGCTGGCGCTTTACGGCATTTTCAACTGGCTCCTTTACGGCGTCGTGCTGGGCGTCGCCGTTCTCTGCGCGGTGCTGGCCTATCGATCGATCGCTCCGGAGTTTCGCGCCCGAAACACGGTTGAGCGGATCACGATCAACTTGATGATTGCTGCTTCGGTCGTAGCGGTTATGACAACGGCGGGCATCTTTTTCTCTCTTCTCTTCGAGAGCCTGCGCTTCTTTTCGCTCGTTCCGATCCACGAATTTCTCTTCGGCTTGAGTTGGGAGCCGCAAATTCCGATCCGTGCCGATCAGATCGCTGGCGCCGGTGCCTTTGGAGCCGTGCCGGTTTTCTGGGGCACGATCCTCATCTCGGCGATTGCGATGCTGGTCGCCATACCGATCGGCTTGATGTCGGCGATCTATATGGCTGAGTTCGCATCGCCCAATGTTCGGTCCACGATCAAACCGGTATTGGAAATACTGGCTGGCATCCCGACGATCGTTTACGGATTTTTCGCGATCCTGACAGTCGCGCCGATGGTTCGGAATGCCGGGCAGTCGATCGGTCTCGACGTCGCCTCAAACTCTGCCTTAGCGGCCGGTGGCGTCATGGGCATCATGATCATTCCGTTCATTTCATCGTTTGCCGACGATGCCATTACCGCGGTCCCGCGGTCGTTGAGGGATGCTTCTCTCGCCATGGGAGCGACCCGCGCGGAGACAGTCACCAAGGTCCTGCTGCCAGCCGCGTTGCCGGGCATTGTGGGTGGCGTTTTGCTCGCTGTTAGCCGCGCGATCGGGGAAACGATGATCGTGGTCATGGCGGCGGGCCTCATTGCACGGCTCACGCTCAATCCGCTGGAAGGGGTGACGACCATTACGGTTCAGATCGTCACCTTGTTGATCGGCGATACGTCCTTTGACAATCCCAAGACGCTCGCAGCCTTTGGGCTCGGCATGGTCCTCTTCCTGACCACGCTCTGTCTCAATGTCATCGCACTGTCGTTCGTCAAAAAGTATCAGGAACGCTATGACTGATCTCGCACCACGCGCCGCCACCGGCCTACCGGAAGATCGCAGCAAGGAACTTGCGGCTAGATTGCGCAGGCGTCATGCCAAAGGCGGCCGTCTCAAATTCTACGGCATCGCTGCGATTGTCATCGCGGTTGGCGTGCTCGGCATGCTTCTTTGGACGATGGTCAGCAATGGCTACCAGGCGTTCTCGCAGACCCATGTCTCGCTCGAGGTCACCATTCCGGAAGATGTGGACCCAGCCAACATTCGGGCGACCAATTTTCGGGAGGTCGTGAGCGAAGGCTGGCTTTCTTCGTTTGATGGCCTGGCCGAAGACGACGAGCGATTGGCATTGAGCATCCTGTCGAGCGGTGCGGAATTGGTCGTGCGGGACCGCGTCTTGATGGACCCGACGCTGGCCGGCCAAACGATCATGCTCGCCGTGCCAGCCTCCGACAATTTCGATCAGTTGGAAAAGGGCGAGATCTCCGAAGCGACGCCGGAGCAGTTTCGCCGGATCAACGATCGGCAGATCGAGCTCTTCAACGATCTGCGGCTGGAGGGGCGTGTTTCCACGCCATTCAACGCTGCGCTTTTCACGCAGGCGGATAGCCGCTTTCCGGAGCTTGCCGGCTTGAAGGGCGCCCTTTGGGGGTCCTTCTATGCCTTGCTCGTGTGCTTCCTTCTGAGCTTTCCCCTCGGGATTGCAGCGGCTGTTTATCTCGAGGAATTCGCGCCTAAAAATCGATGGACCGACCTGATCGAGGTGAACATCAACAATCTGGCGGCGGTTCCCTCAATCGTTTTCGGTCTTCTGGGTCTCGCCCTTTTCATCCAGTTTTTCGGGTTTCCGCGATCTGTGCCGCTCGTCGGCGGCATGGTGCTTGCGTTGATGACCCTGCCGACGATCATCATCGCTACGCGCGCCGCGTTAAAGGCCGTTCCACCGTCGATCCGTCAGGCGGCACTTGGAGTCGGGGCGTCGCGCCTTCAGGTGGTCACACATCACGTGCTACCCTTGGCAATGCCCGGCATTCTCACGGGAACGATCATCGGCATGGCGCAGGCACTCGGCGAGACCGCCCCCCTGCTGCTTATCGGGATGAACGCTTTCATCACCGCTGCGCCGGATGGCATGTTGAGCCCTTCCACGGCTCTGCCGACGCAAATTTACATCTGGGCCGATAGCCCAGAGCGCGGCTTCACGGCGCGTACATCAGCGGGCATTCTTGTGCTGCTCGGCTTCATGGTCTTCATGAACGGCATCGCGATCTACCTGCGCAAACGTCTCGAAACACGGTGGTAAGTCACATGGTCAATATCATCAGCGAAGCACATGCGACAGCGGGCAACGGGCCAGTCGCCACGGGCGCAATGCACGACGTAAAGGCGCAGGTCGAGCGCAAGCCGGTCAAGATCCACGCTGAGAACGTCAAGGTCTTTTACGATCAGGCACAGGCGATCAAGGATGTGTCGGTCGACATTGGCGAGCGTGAAGTCACCGCATTCATCGGGCCTTCCGGTTGCGGTAAATCAACCTTCCTGCGCTGCCTCAACCGCATGAATGATGTGATCGATGGGTGCCGTGTCGAAGGCACCATTCTGATCGACGGAAACGATATCTATGCAAAGTCGGTCGACCCGGTAATTCTGCGGTCTCGGATCGGCATGGTGTTTCAAAAACCCAATCCGTTTCCGAAGTCCATCTACGACAACGTTGCCTATGGCCCGAAAATCCATGGCCGCACGCGCAACAAGGACGAGCTTGACCGGGTGGTCGAGCAGAGCCTGCGTCGCGCCGGTCTATGGGAAGAAGTCAAGGATCGCCTTCATCAGCCAGGCACTGGCCTTTCGGGCGGGCAACAGCAGCGCCTTTGCATCGCGCGTGCCATCGCTGTCGATCCGGAAGTGATCCTGATGGACGAGCCATGCTCCGCGCTCGACCCGATCGCGACTGCCAGGGTCGAGGAACTCATCGACGAGCTGCGCGAGAACTATACGATCGTCATCGTGACGCACTCGATGCAGCAAGCGGCGCGTGTGTCGCAGCGCACAGCGTTCTTCCATCTCGGTGTTCTCGTCGAGGAGGGGCAAACGCACGACATATTCAGCAACCCACACGACAAGCGCACCCAGGATTACATCACGGGCCGGTTCGGCTGACCAACTGGCACTGGCCACGGAGAGAACTATGAGCGATCCGCATATCGTCTCGTCCTTCGACGAGGAACTGAAATATCTGATGCGCCGGGTCTCGGAGATGGGTGGCATCGCGGAACGCATGGTGGGCGATGCCGTGGCCGCGCTCATCAATTCCGACGCGGGCAACGCTCAACGGATCATTGCCGAGGACATCATTCTCGACGACGCCGAACGCGACATCAACGAGCGTGCCATCATGGTCATCGCGAAGCGCCAGCCGATGGCGCACGATCTGCGCGAAGTCATGGGCTCGATCCGTATCGCGGCTGATCTGGAACGCGTTGGTGACATGGGCAAGAACATCGCCAAGCGCGTCGTCGCCGTTCAAGGCACTGGCCAGCCGAAGCAGTTGGTCAGGGGGCTCGAGCACCTGTCCGAACTGGCACTGACGCAGCTGAAGGAAGTGCTCGATGCATACTCGACGCGCTCGGCTGTGGCGGCAAATCAGGTGCGCCAGCGCGACGATGAAATCGATGCGATGTACACGTCGCTGTTTCGTGAGTTGCTGACCTACATGATGGAAGATCCGCGCAACATCTCGGCCTGCACGCATCTCCTGTTCTGCGCCAAGAACATCGAACGTATCGGCGACCATGCGACGAACATCGCCGAGACGATCTACTACATGGCGACGGGCGACAGGCTGCTCGGCGAACGCCCGCGCGGCGACAAGACTGCGACAGTGATGGCCAACGGCCACTGACGGAGACGACACAGAGATGCTGCCGAGGATCACGGTCGTCGAAGACGAAGAAGCGCTGAGCGTCCTTCTTCGCTACAATCTGGAAGCGGAAGGCTACAAGGTCGACACCGTTCTTCGCGGCGACGAGGCCGAGATCCAGCTCAAGGAGCGCGTTCCCGACCTGCTCATTCTGGACTGGATGCTGCCCGGCGTCTCCGGCATCGAGCTCTGTCGCCGCTTGCGGGCTCGGCCGGAAACCGAACGCCTGCCAATCATCATGCTGACGGCGCGTGCCGAAGAGAGCGAACGCATCCGCGGCCTTGCGACCGGTGCCGACGACTATGTCGTGAAGCCGTTTTCCACGCCGGAACTGATGGCGCGTGTTCGAGCCATGTTGCGGCGTGCCAAGCCCGAAGTCATCTCGTCGATGCTTCAAAGCGGAGACATCACGCTCGATCGCGACACACATCGCGTGCACCGCAAGGGCCGGGAAATCCGGCTCGGACCAACGGAATTCAAACTGCTTGAATTTCTGATGTCATCGCCCGGTCGCGTCTATTCGCGTGCACAGTTGCTCGACGGCGTCTGGGGACATGACATCTATGTCGACGAGCGCACGGTAGACGTGCATGTCGGCCGGCTGCGCAAGGCGATCAATCTCGCCAATATGCGTGACGTCATCCGCACTGTACGGGGCGCCGGCTACGCTTTGGAAGGCTGAGCGCCTTCCGCATCTCACATCGGAAAATGGGACACGAGGCGCGCGATCAGCGCGCCCGGCGCCTTTCGCCCGAGACCTGGAAAGCCAGGCGAGCGTGATATTTGCAGTAGGGCGTGTTGTCGCCTGAATCGTGACCGCAGAAGTGGAAGTCTTCGTGCATCGGGTCTCCGAGCGGCCATTTGCATGTGCGCTCCGTCAGGTCCGTCAGTGCCAACCGCTTGGCGATCGGTACGACGACGTCGCTGACGGGACGCGTCTGCGGCTGCGCTTCCATGGCGACATCTTCACGCACCGCAGCAGCAGCGCCGCCGCGGGAAATCGTCCGCGGTGCAGCAGGACGGGCGTTGAAGTTCGAGGCTGGGCGAGGGGCTGGTGCGGGCCGCTTGGCACGTGGAGCAGGTGTTCCGCCGGATTTTGCGCGCCCCGGCAGGTTCAGCCGATGTACTTTGCCGATGACAGCATTTCGCGTCACGCCACCCAATTGTGCGGCTATCTGGCTCGCGCTCAGGCCATCGGCCCATAACTTCGTAAGTTTTTCGACGCGCTCGTCGGTCCAGTTCATGGCCGCAACTCCAAGTTCGATGCAGGGCGCAGCAGAATCCCTCGGCGCCGGACCGTCGTACAACGGAACCGCGTCGCCTTAATACTGTGTGATGACTAGGTCCGCCGCATGCAGTCTAGTGCTGTTATTTCAACTTAATGGTCGGCAGACTCCGTGACAAGAGTCCCGGG
The DNA here is from genome assembly GCF_902498825.1 of Rhizobium sp. EC-SD404. Classification (NCBI taxonomy): domain Bacteria; kingdom Pseudomonadati; phylum Pseudomonadota; class Alphaproteobacteria; order Hyphomicrobiales; family Rhizobiaceae; genus Rhizobium; species Rhizobium sp. EC-SD404. Next base: position 3,926,784 of record NZ_LR701459.1, on the reverse strand, counting down.
AATCAGGCGATTCGCTTTTTTGAGTTTTCCCCAACTTGGGGGCATTTGAGCGAATTGCTGTGTCGGTCGGACAAGGGGCGTTTTCTTGACAGCGCCAGACGAAATGAAGATAGTGCGTCGGGCCGCCGCAGGGCGGCTTTTCAATTTTCAGGACGCAGTCCTTGAGGTTTGCGACGCGAACCGTCCGAACCTTTGCGGATGCGGCCTTGAGTGGGAGTTTGCGCCAGATGGCACCGGCGTCGCCGCTTTTCGAGACCTACAACCGCGCTCCGCTCCGTTTCGAGCGTGGCGACGGCGTCTGGCTGACGAGCGAAGACGGCAAGCGATATCTGGATTTTGCAGCCGGCATCGCCGTGAATTCGCTCGGACACTCGCACCCCCATCTCGTCGCCGCGCTCAAGGAGCAGGCCGACAAATTGTGGCACCTGTCCAATCTCTATGAGATCCCGGGTCAGGAGCGGCTCGCCCGTCGTCTGACGGACGCCACCTTCGCGGATCGGGCGTTCTTCACGAATTCCGGCGCAGAGGCGCTGGAATGCGCCATCAAGACTGCGCGCCGCTATCATCATTCCCGCGGGCAGAGCGAGCGGTTCCGGATCGTCACCTTCGAGGGGGCCTTCCACGGACGTACGCTGGCGACGATCGCAGCCGGCGGCCAGCCGAAATATCTCGAAGGCTTTGGTCCCAAGGTCGAAGGGTTCGACCAGGTGCCATTCGATGATTGGGCGGCTCTCGAGGCGGCTGTCACGGAAGACACCGCAGCGATCCTCATCGAACCCGTGCAAGGCGAGGGCGGCGTCAGGCCGGTTTCCGACGAGCGGCTGCGCCAGTTGCGGGAGCTGTGCGACGAGACCGGCACGCTTCTGATCTTCGACGAAGTGCAGTCAGGGGTCGGCCGCACGGGCAAGCTCTTCGCGCATGAATGGTCGGGAATTTCGCCGGACATCATGGCCGTCGCCAAAGGCATCGGCGGAGGGTTCCCGCTCGGCGTCTGTCTGGCAACGTCCGAAGCGGCAGCGGGTATGGTGCCAGGAACCCACGGCACGACTTATGGAGGCAATCCGCTCGCCATGGCGGTCGGCAACGCCGTTCTCGACGTCATTCTGGCGGATGGCTTCTTGGACCACGTGCGCGACCTGTCGTTGGTCGCAAAGCAGGGCCTCGAGGCGATCAAGGACCGCTATCCCGATGTGGTCGCCGAAATCCGTGGGCGCGGATTGATGCTCGGGCTGAAGACCGTCGTGCCGAACACGGAGATGGTCGCGGGTCTTCGCGCACATCAGATGCTGTCGGTACCGGCGGGCGACAACGTGGTTCGCCTTCTCCCTCCTCTGACCATCACGGCCGAGGAAATGCGCGAAGGACTGTCGCGCATCGACATGGTCGCTTCCGAACTTTCTTCATCCAAACAGGCAATTTCCGCCTGAAAGCAGGCCGGGGCACGGGGATCATCGCCATGGGCGCCAACGGCACGCCACGCCATTTCATCGATCTGTCGACCACCACGGCGGACGATCTTCGCGGCATCATCGACAATGCGCGCACCACCAAGGATGCCTTGAAGTCGGGCCGGGGCGATAAGCCCTTGGCTGGCAAAGTGCTTGCCATGATCTTCGAGAAGCCGTCGACGCGGACCCGCGTGTCCTTCGATGTCGGCATGCGCCAGCTTGGCGGGGAAACGCTGTTTCTCTCCGGCACGGAGATGCAGCTCGGGCGCGCCGAGACGATCGCCGATACGGCCAAGGTGCTGTCGCGCTATGTCGACATCATCATGATCCGCACGACGGAACACAATCGCCTACTGGAACTGGCCGAACACGCGACCGTGCCCGTGATCAACGCGTTGACGGACGACACCCACCCCTGCCAGATCATGGCCGACATCCTGACCTTCGAGGAGCATCGGGGCCCTATCAAGGGCAAGACGATCGCATGGTCGGGCGACGGCAACAACGTGCTGCATTCGCTGATCGAGGCGTCGGCCCGTTTCGGCTTCACGATGAATGTGGCCGTGCCGGAAGGCTCCGAGCCGGAGGCACGCTATGTCGATTGGGCCCGCGCCAATGGCGGCGTTGTCAATGTGACGAACGATCCGATGGATGCGGTGCGCGGCGCCGATTGCGTGGTAACCGACACCTGGTTCTCCATGGGCCAGGAACATCGTGCGCGCGGCCACAACGTGTTCCATCCTTATCAGGTGAACGAGGCGCTGATGGCCGAAGCCAACCCGGAAGCGCTCTTCATGCATTGCCTGCCGGCACATCGAGGCGAGGAAGTGACCGACGGCGTCATCGATGGTGTCCAGTCGGTGGTGTTCGACGAGGCGGAGAACCGGCTGCACGCGCAGAAGGCGATCATCGCCTGGTGCATGGGCGTTTGAGTACCTAAATATCCGGCAAATAGTTCAGCCGAGCGCTTGTTGCCGGCACTTGTTCCCCGGAGAAACCCGATGAATGACCAAAGCCCCAGATTGGGCGAGTTTGACTATGCCGGCGACGATCACGTCCTGCCCTTCCAGGTGGAGGCGCTCGATGCGCGCGGCCGTGCCGTTCAACTCGGCCCGATGCTCGACAAGATCATGGCACGGCACGATTATCCCGAGCCAGTCGCCCGCCTGCTCGCCGAGGCGATCACGCTGACGGTGCTGATCGGCACGTCGCTGAAATTCGATGGCAAATTCATGGTGCAGACGCAAGGTGACGGGCCCGTCGATCTGCTGGTGGCAGACTTCACGACGCCCGATGCCGTGCGCGCCTATGCGCGTTTCAACGAGCAGGCGCTCGCCGAAGCTGTCGCCGCAAACCGGCTCGAGCCGCATGAGCTGCTCGGCAAGGGCATCCTGGCGTTCACGATCGACCAGGGCGAATACATGCAGCGCTACCAGGGTATCGTCGAACTCGATGGCGCGACCCTGGAGGAGATTGCAGGCGCATATTTCCGGCAGTCGGAGCAGATACCGACGAAAGTTCGGCTTTCGGTGGCGCAGCTTTATGACCGTGATCAAGACGGGCAGCCGAGGCACCAGTGGCGGGCCGGTGGCGTCATCGTGCAGTTCCTGCCCGATGCACCGGAGCGCATGCGCCAAGGGGACCTTCCGGGCGGTGATGCGCCGGACGATTTCGAGTCGACAGGCATCGATCACGACGATGCCTGGGTCGAAGCCGTAGCCATGGTGGAAAGCATCGACGCCGACGAGCTCACCGATCCGCTTGTCGGGTCGGAGCGTCTTCTGTTCCGGCTGTTCCATGAGCGCGGGGTGCGGGTTTTCGAACCGGCGCCTGTCCTCGACCGGTGCACGTGTTCGCGCGACAAGATCAAGTCGGTGCTCGACAATTTCACCAGCGATGAAATCGCCGATAGCACCGAGGATGGCGTGATCGCCGTTACCTGCGAGTTCTGCTCGACCGAGTATCGGTTCGAACCCGAGGAACTCGGTGAAAGCGGTGCGGAAAGCGAAAGCCGCATTCACTAGCAATCTTGAGCCGCTTCATGCGGCTCAATTCGTTCGCCACGAGCTCTCGCGGCTTCGAGCACCGAACACATGACAAAACTTTAATTTGCCTTGTCTTCATCCGTTCGGCATCTAGCTTGAACAGATATGAAAGCCGTGCGCCGGGGACGTCGGTCGGATGGCGGTTCTCGCGGGACAAAAAGGCCAAAGTGCCGAGCCCGCGACTATCCCAGACGATGATTGTGACGGAGCACGCTTATGCTGATCTCTCCCCATGACGAGTCCGTGTTGACCGATGGCGTCAACGATGCCGCGTCCGGCTCGACGATGCGGCGTACCGGTCGTTTCATGCTCCAGTTCGCGCTGATGCTGGCGATCCTTGTCGGATCCTACGTGGTCATGACGATGGTCATCGCGGCGCGTCCAGAGCGGGTGCCGAGCCCGATCACGCCGACGATCTATGCGGTGGCGGCACAGGACGTCGTGATTGAAGACCATCGGCCCGATATCCTTGCCTATGGCGACGTCGTCGCGCAGCGCACGGTCGATCTGCGCGCCCAGGTGACGGGCGAGATCATCGAAGTGAACCCGCAGTTGCGAGCCGGCCAGCGGATCGAGCAGGGCGATTTTCTCGCCCGTATCGACCCCTTCGCCTATGAAGGACAGCTGACCGAGGCACGCGCGAGCCTGGCGCAGGCGCAGGCGGTCCTGAGCGAGATCGATGCGCGCATTGCCGCCGAGCGCGATCAGCAGGAGAGCGCAGAACTGCAGCTTGAGATCGCTGAAAGCGATCTGCTTCGTGCGCAATCGCTTTCCGACCGTGGGGCCGGCACGCAGCAGCAACTGGATGAACGCCGCCTCGTCGTCTCGCAGCGCAATCAAGCCGTCAGCCAGAGCCGCAATGCCCTCATCGTCGAGGAGGCGCGCCGCAATCAGCAGCAGGCGGAGATCGAGCGTCAGGAATGGCTGGTGCGCCAAGCCGAACGCGCGCTTTCCAATACGACGCTGACGGCGCCGTTCGCCGGTGTGATCTCCGAAGCCATCGCGGAGCCGGGGCGTATCGCCGGCAGCGCCGACATTATCGCCTCAATTTACGACGACCAGTTGCTCGAAGCCCGCTTCACGCTCACCGATGCGCAATACGGCCGGATCTCGTCCGATGGTGAGCCGCTTATCGGGCGCGTCATCGAGGCGTCCTGGGTCGTCGGCACGGAGACCTACCGTTATGAAGGCACGATCGACCGCTTGGGCGCCACGGTAGCGTCCGACCGCGGTGGCGTTGAGGTCTTCGCGCGACTGGCCCCGGGCGACCACGCCGTGCAGTTGCGGCCGGGCGCCTTCGTCGCGCTGTCCGTACCTGATCGGCTTTATGCCGAGACTATCGAGCTGCCAGAGAGCGCGGTTTACGATCCCGGCCATGCCTATGTCGTCGAAGAGGGCGTGCTTCAGCGCCGCGAGGTGACCGTTTTGGCCTATCAGGGCGATACGGTGTTGCTCCGGGGCGATCTGCAACCGGGCGAGCGCGTGCTGACGACGCGGCTGACGGAGGCCGACGACGGCCTAGCCGTACGCATCGCCGGTGAAGAAGCAGAGGCGGTGCCGGCCGCCGAGGCTGTCGAGCCTGCCGGTGAACGCAGCGGCGGTAGACGACCCGGCGGCCGGGGCGCGATGCGCGCGTTCGGAGGCTGACGATGGCCCGCTCTCCCATTCGCCAATCGATGGTCGAAGCCCGCCAGCGTGCCGGACGCGCCGCAGGCGGCGGCATCCTTCGCACGTTCGTGCGCCATCCCAATGCCGCCAACATGCTGATGGCGCTGATGATCATCTTCGGGCTCTTCAGCCTGGCGCGGATCAACACCCAGTTCTTCCCGCCTGTCGAGCAGCCGAGCATTTCGGTGTCCCTTGCCTGGCCCGGTTCGAGTGCCGAAGACGTCGAGCGCAACGTGTTGGCGCTGGTCGAGCCGGCGGTGCGTTATATCGACGGCGTCGACGACATGTCGTCCACGGCGAGCGAGGGATCGGGCTCGATCCGGCTCGACTTCGCCGAAGGCACGGACATGCAGCGCGCGCTGGCGGAAGTGGAAAGCGCCGTGCGCGGCGTGTCCAACCTGCCGACCGATGTGGAGACGCCGCGGGTCACTCGCGCGCAGTTCTTCGAGGGTGTCGCCAAGCTCGCCGTGACCGGGTCGGCATCCGAAGACGTGAAGCGAAATTGGGCCAAGCGTATCCGCGACGATCTTGTCGCCCGCGGGATCGACCGGATCGAATTCACCGGACTGCGCAGCCCCGAGATCGTCGTCGATATCGACGAGCGGGAGCTTCGTCGACTCGGGATGACCATCGAGGAAGTATCGCAGGCGATTTCGGCAAACAGCCGGGACGTGCCTTCGGGGAACGTGGAAGGTTCGGTCGAGCGCCAGGTGCGGCTGATTGCGGAGCGGGAAACGCCTGCCCGCCTTGCCAGCATGGAGATCAAAACCCTGCCGACCGGCGAGCGCGTGACGCTCGGCGACGTTGCGCGCATCGATGGTGGATACGATCCCGACGAGCAGCGCGGCTTCTCGGATGGCACGCCGGCGATCGAACTGGACATCCAGCGCGCCGCCAACGCCGATACGCTGCAGACCGCATCGATCCTCAACACCTACCTCGCGAGCCTCACGCCGCAGCTGCCCGCCAATGTCGAGATTCAGACTTACGATGTGGCGTCCGACGCGCTCGAAGAACGGGTGTGGTTGCTGATCGAGAACGGCATCGGCGGGTTGCTTGTCGTCATCGTGGTGCTGTTCCTGTTCCTCGACTTCCGGATCGCGCTCTGGGTCGCCGCCGGCATTCCGGTCGCGGTCATGGCCACGATCGGGCTCATGTACGTGTCGGGTCAGTCGATCAACATGATCTCTATCTTCGCGCTGATCATGATGCTCGGCATCATCGTCGACGATGCGATCGTCGTCGGTGAACAGACCAACACGCGGCTGGAAATGGGCGACGACCCGCTGACGGCAGCGGAGAATGGCGTCGGCATGGTCATGACGCCGGTGATCGCGGCCATGGCGACGACGCTGGCCGCATTCGCCCCTATCGTGATCCTCGGTGGACCGATCGGCCAGATGATGAGCGCCTTGCCGCTCGTTGTCATTGCCGTTTTGGTGGCAAGCCTCGTCGAATGCTTTTTCGTGCTCCCGGGACATCTGGCGCATTCGCTCGGGCGCAAGCGGCGGGTCGGCTGGTCCTATTGGCGCCATCTCGCCATCGCGCTGATGCTGACCCTTGCGGCGGCCGTCTTCCTGTCGCGCCAATCGGGCCTGACGGAAGAGAGTGCCTCGTTCCTTGGCCGGACCTCACTCGCGCTGGCTAGTCTGGCGCCTGCATTCCAAGCGGCGATCATCGGGGCGGTGGCGCTGCTCATCGCGGGATTGCTGGAATTCGCTATCCAAAAGTTGCAGCGCCGTGACGCCGGATCGACCGGCTCGCAGAAAAGCCGCTTCCGCGAAGGCTTCGACCGTCGTTTCGAGGCCTTTCGCGACGGGCCGTTCGACCGGGTCGTCTCCGTGGCGTTTCATTGGCGCTATGTGACCGTGGCGCTGTCGGTCGGCGTGATGATGATCGTCAGCGTCGGGCTCCTGCGCGGCCAGCATGTGCCCTTCGTCTTTTTCGAATCTCCCGAGGCCGAAACGATCTCGGGTAGCATCGTCTTCAATGCGGGCCTGCCGGAAGACGAAGCCGTCGCCGCGATCGGGCGCATCGAAAACGCCCTGAGGGAGGCGGAACGAGACCTTGCCGGCGAAGGCGCACTCATCGCCGCTACGTTCACGACCCTCGGCACGTCGGGCCGCAGCGGCGATACGACAGCGCGGATCAATGTGCAGCTGACAACGTCTGAGACCCGAACCATCCGCACGCCTGAGATCGTTGCCGCGTGGGAGGAAGCCGCGCCGGACATCGCCGGCGTTCGACGCTTCTCCATCTTTCAGGCGCGCCTTGGGCCACCCGGGCGGGACGTCGAAATCCGGCTTCAGGGCGACCGTATCGGCTCGCTGAAGGCAGCGTCGGACGATGTGATCGCGTTGCTTGCCACGATCCCCGGCGTTTCCGGCGTCGAGGACGACCTTCCCTACGGCAAGCCCGAGCTGGTGATGGAGCTGACGACGAGGGGCGCGCTGCTCGGTTTCACAACCGACGAAGTTGGCCGGCAGATCCGCAATGCCTTCCAGGGCGCGATCCCGTTCCGCTTCGCACGCGGCGACGACGAAGTGACCGTGCGCATCAGTCAGACGATGAGGCAGCAGGGGTCCGGCGCGATCCGCAATTTCGAGCTGCGCACGGCGGACGGAAGCTACGTTCCGCTGACCGAGGTCGTGTCGCTTTCGGAGCGGCAGGGCTTTTCCTCGATCCGCCGTCGGGACGGTCAATCGACCCTGTCGGTGACCGGCGACGTTGATCTGGCACAAACGACGCCGGATGCGGTTCTTGCGCAGGTGAGGGGCGGCGGTGGCCTTGATCTGATCGCCGCCGAGCACGGCGTCGAATTCAATTTCGGCGGGCGCGCGGAGGAGCAGGAGGAGGCATTCTCGGACCTGACGATTGCGACCATGGCTGCGCTGACGGTGATCTACATCATCCTTGCCTGGGTCTTCGGCAGCTATTGGCGTCCCATCGCGGTGATGCTGATCATTCCCTTCGGTCTTGCCGGTGCGATCTTTGGCCATTGGCTCATGGGATTTCCGTTGACGATCATGTCGCTGATCGGCCTGCTCGGCCTTGGCGGGATTCTCGTCAACGATTCCATCATCCTGGTCGACCGCTTGGATGAGCGACTGAAAGCGGGCGATCCCGTGGACGATGCCGCCATCGGTGCCAGCCGCGATCGTTTTCGGGCCGTCCTTCTCACATCTCTGACGACGATCGGCGGGCTCGGTCCGCTCATCTTCGAAACCAGTATCCAGGCGCAGTTCCTGATCCCCATGGCCGTGACGATCGTGTTCGGCCTCGGTATCTCGACGGTGCTGGTCCTTATGCTTGTGCCGGCATTCATCGGGATCGGCTACGATATTCGCAACGCGCTGTCGGCGATCTACGGTCGCCGTGCAGCCGTGTCGCCTGCGTCTCTCTGAAGGCGGATCAGGTCCGCCAGAACCGGGGCAGGAAGAGCACGAGGATGGTGAACAGTTCCAGGCGGCCGAGAAACATGCCCGCTGCCAGCAGCCATTTGGCGGTGTCGTTGAGGCTGGCATAGTTGCCGGCTGGCCCGATCACGGTGCCGAGGCCCGGACCGACATTGGAGAGCGCCGAACCCGCGCCGGATACGGCCGTCGTCATATCGAGACCCGTCATCATCAAGGCAAGCGATAGAAATGCGAATGCCATGATGAACAGAAAGAAGAAACTCATCACGGATGTGATGACAGAGGCTTCGATCGGTCGCCCATTGAACTTCGGCCGAAAGATGCCGTGCGGATAGAGCACGCGGTAGATGTGCTCCCGCACCGCTTCGAACAGGACGATGAAGCGAAAGATCTTGATGCCGCACGACGTCGATCCCGCACATCCGCCGGCGAACATGATGACGAAGAAGAAGGCAACGGCGTGCGAGCCCCACAGCCCGTAATCCGTCGACGCATAGCCGGTGCCGGTGACGACGGAGATCACGTTGAACGCCGCATGTCGAAGCGCATCGTGGCCCTGGTGGTAGCCGCTTCGATCGGCGATTCCCCAGGCGATCAGCGAAGCGGCGAGAACGAACAAGAGGAACGCCCGCACCTGGTCGTCGTCAAAGAGCGAGCGAGCCCGCCCCTGCAACAGTTGAACGTAGAGGAGGAAGGGAATCGACCCGGCGATCATGAAAAAGACCGCGATCCACTCCATCGAGGCGCTGTCGAAATATCCGAAGGAGCTATCCTTGGTGGAGAAGCCGCCGGTGGCGACCGTCGTCATGGCATGGATGACGGCATCGGTCATGCCCATGCCGGCGGCAGCGTAGCACATGGCGCAGATCAGCGTTATGCCGATGAATACGAGCGTGATGGAGCTTGAGATCTGGCGCGCGCGCGGCAGGATCTTTTCGGCCGTGTCGAAAGCTTCCGCCTTGAACAATTGCATGCCGCCGATCTGCAGCATGGGCAGAACAGCGATCGCCATGACGATGATGCCGAGGCCGCCGAGCCATTGTAGCAGGCCGCGCCAGAACAGCACGCCGACAGACGTGGTATCGAGCCCGATGATCACGGTCGCGCCTGTCGTCGTCAGTCCCGACATGCTCTCGAAGAATGCGTCGGTGTAGCTCGGCAAAACGCCGGTCCAGACGAAGGGCAGGGATGCGAAGAAGACGAGCGCCAGCCACGAAACCACGGTCATCAGCAGCGCCTGGCGGCGCGACAGTCCCTGTGCCGTTCCACGCGTAGCGGCAAAGAGCGATGTTCCGACGAGGGTCGTGATCAACGAGCAGACGACGAAGACAGACCAGTCCCGGTCTCCACCGGCGAACCCAACCAGCGCGGGAACCAGCATGGCCAGCCCGAGAGCGGCAAGGAGTGTGCCTGTGACGAGGAAAACCGGCCGGAAATCGAGCGCATCGCTCAATTGAGGGTTCTCATCGCTCCTGGGCGATCCAGCGAAAATGCGGGGATGACCACCTCGAAGCTCTCCCCGTTTTCCGACTGCATCTCGTAGAGGCCGTACATCACGCCCGACGGGGTATCGAGCGGGCAGCCCGACTGGTATTCATAGCTGTCGCCAGGGCGCAGAATTGGTTGCTCGCCAACGACGCCCGGGCCGCGAACCTCATCGACACGGCCCTGCTCGTCGGTGATGTGCCAATAGCGGCTCTTCAGTTGAACGACCGTGTCGGACTTGTTGGCAATCACGATGCGATAGCCCCAGACATAACGGCTGTCATCCGGGTCCGATTGGTCGTCCAGGTAGAAGGGCTCGACCGTTACTTCGATGTCGCGGGTCAATGCGCGATACATGGTCATTCCTTCCGGGTCGCAAAGGCGACCTCGCTTTCCCGCTGATATTCTACAGCGGCTACGGCGCGTCAAGAATCATAGTTTCAGTAGTGTTAACGGCTTCCTCACGGCAGCGTGACGCGGCGGCGCTGGCCACAAGCCTGATAGGACGCTAAAGCGGCGTGACATATCGTCGTCGGGGGCAGAAGCAGTGCTGGACGGGGCAGCCAAATCCATCATCCAGCCGACCCTCGATCGAATTGGCCGAGTGCTTGCCGGCTGGGGCATCAGAGCCGATCATGTCACGATCGCCGGGCTACTGATCGGCGTTTTCGCCGGTGCCGCGATCATCTGGGAACAGTTTATCGCAGCGGTCGTCCTGATCCTGGCAAGCCGCGCGCTCGATGGCCTGGATGGCGCAGTGGCGCGGGCGACGGCGCCGAGCGATTTCGGCGGGTTTCTCGATATCGTTCTCGACTTCGCTTTCTACGGCTTCATTCCGCTAGCCTTCATCATCCAAGATCCCCAGCAGAACGGCATCGCCGGAGGGCTGCTGCTTCTGTCCTTCTACGTGAACGGTGCGAGCTTTCTTGCCTTTGCCACCATTGCGCAAAAGCGTGGGCTCTCGACCGAAGCGCGCGGCGTGAAATCCTTCTATTTCACGACGGGCCTGGCGGAGGCGTCGGAGACGCTGCTGGTCTTCCTCGCCTTTTGTCTTTTGCCCGGATATTTTGCTTGGATCGCGATCTTCTTCGCGATCCTCTGCTTCTATACGGCGCTGTCGCGGATCGTTGAGGCGAGCGACCTGTTCCGCTGACCGCGGTCACATCGCGGAAAGCGCCCGGTCGATATCCTCGATCAGATCATCCGTGTCCTCGAGCCCGACGGACAGGCGCAAAGTGCCGGCGCCGATGCCGAGTTCCAGACGGTCCTCTTCGGCGAGGTTCTTATGCGTCGTCGTGGCCGGATGGGTGATCAGGCTCTTGGCATCGCCGAGATTGTTGGAGATGCGGATGATCTCGAGCGCGTTCTGGAATGCGAATGAAGCCTCCTTGCCGCCGTCCACGTCGATGGCGATCAGGGTGGAGCCACCGGTCATCTGCTTGGCGATGATGTCGGCCTGCGGATGGTCGGCCCGGCCCGGATAGATGACGCGGTTGACGCCCTTGCGGTCATCGAGCGCGTCGGCGATGCGGGTCGCGCTTTCCGTCTGCTGACGGACGCGCAGGGGAAGCGTCTCCAGGCCCTTCAGCATCGTCCAGGCATTGAAGGGCGACATGGACGGGCCGGTATGGCGGAAATAGTCGTGCAGGTTCTCGTCGATCCATTCCTTGTCGGACAGGATCACGCCGCCAAGACAACGGCCCTGGCCATCGATGTGCTTGGTGGTCGAATAGACGACGATATGCGCGCCGAGCTCCAGCGGCTTCTGGAAGAGCGGCGTTGCGAAGACGTTGTCGACGACCACGCGGGCACCGATCTCGTTGGCGAGCGTCGCGACTGCGGCGATGTCGATGACTTCCAGCGTCGGGTTGGTCGGGCTTTCGAGGAAGAAGACTTTCGTGTTGGGGCGAACGGCCTTCTTCCAGTTCTCGATGTCGCGGCCGTCGACCAACGTGGTCTCGACGCCGTAGCGCGCCATCAGCTTTTCAACGACCCAGCGACAGGACCCGAAGAGCGCGCGCGCGGCCACGACATGGTCGCCGGCCTTCACTTGGCACAGAAGCGCTGCGGAAACGGCGGCCATGCCCGTTGCGGTCGCCCGGGCGTCTTCAGCGCCTTCCAGCGCGCACATGCGCTTTTCGAACATGTCGACGGTCGGGTTGGCGTAGCGGGAATAGATAAAGCCTTCCGCTTCGCCCTTGAAGCGCGCTTCGGCAGCTTCGGCGCTTTCGTAGACGTAGCCTTGCGTGAGGAAGAGGGCTTCGGAGGTCTCGCCGTGCTGGGACCTCGTGGTGCCGCCGTGAACGAGCGTGGTTGCCGTGCGCCAAGTTTTGGATGTCATCGTGCCTTGTCCGTTCTAGACCGCAACGCGGTCACAAAAAAACCGGCCGCATAGCTGGCCGGTTCGTGACACCCGACCATTTTAGCTACTTCTTTAACGTGGCTGCAAGCCGGCCGGCCAAATCACCACGGGATAAGGAGGCTATAGCGGCACTCCAATCTTGCGTCAATTCTGCGTGGCTGCGAATGATGCGGCCTTGAGACGCTGGCGAGGGAACGATTGTGACACCCGGCATATTGGCCGATGCCGCGATTGCGGCGCTGTTCGAAACGGGAGCGCTTGTCGCCGAGCGCCCGCTGGACGGCGATCAGATTCAGCCGGCGAGCCTCGATCTTCGCCTCGGCGCGCGCGCATTCCGCGTGCGGGCGAGCTTCCTGCCAGGGCGGGAAACGCCGGTGCGGACCAAGCTCGATCGCCTGAAATTGCATGAGGTGGATCTGAGCGAAGGCGCGGTTCTGGAAACGGGCTGCGTCTATATCGTGCCCCTGATGGAGAGGCTGGCGCTGCCTGCAGGCTTAAGCGCTTCCACCAATCCCAAGAGCTCGACGGGTCGGCTCGACATCTTCACCCGCGTGATGGTGGATGGCGGCCAGGAGTTCGACAAGGTTCCGGCCGGCTATCACGGCGAGCTCTATATCGAGATCAGTCCGCGCACGTTCCCGATCATCGTACGTGCCGGTTCGCGCCTGTCGCAAATCCGGTTCCGCAGCGGCAATGCGCTCCTGAACGAGGAGCAGCTCGCCGATCTGCACGTTTCGGAGCGCCTCGTCAGCACGGGCGACGCCAATATCTCCGGCGGCGGCATCGCGCTTTCCATAGATCTTGAGGGCGACGACCAGGGCCTGATCGGGTATCGCGGCAAGCGCCATACAGGTGTCATCGACGTCGATCGCAAAGCCGCACACGACGTTCTTGATTTCTGGGAGCCGATCTATCGGCGCCGGGCGGCCGAGATGGTTCTCGATCCCAATGAGTTTTATATCCTCGTTTCGCGCGAGGCGGTGCATGTTCCGCCGCTCTTTGCCGCGGAGATGACCCCGTTCGATCCACTCGTTGGTGAGTTCCGGGTGCATTATGCCGGCTTCTTCGATCCGGGCTTCGGGCACGATCCAGCCGGCGGCGCCGGCAGTCGGGCTGTACTCGAAGTTCGAAGCCACGAAGTGCCGTTCATCCTGGAACACGGGCAGATCGTCGGGCGCCTGGTCTACGAACATATGGCGGAGCGGCCGAAGGCGCTTTACGGCACCGATCTCTCGTCCAACTATCAGGCGCAGGGCCTGAAGCTCTCAAAGCATTTCCGCTCGAGAGACTAGGACGGGCTGTTTTCCGCCCGGCCCGCCGGTTCACGGTTCAACCGGGCGACCTCTGCCTTGAGTGCGGACAGTTCCGCCAGAATCTTGCGCTGGTTCTCCTTCATGTCGTCGCGCTCGTCCGCGGCGCTCGCTTCGTGCTCCTCCTGCATCGCCGACACGATGATACCGATAAAGAGGTTGAGGACGGTGAAGGACGTCGCGACGATGAACGGAATGAAGAACAACCATGACAGCGGGTAGGTCTCCATGACCGGCCGGACGATGCCCATGGACCAGCTTTCGAGCGTCATGACCTGGAACAGCGTGTAGGCGGATTCGCCGATGGAGCCGAACCATTCGGGAAAGCTTTGCGCGTAGAGATTGGTCGCCATGACAGAGAAGACATAGAAAACGAGGCCGAGCAGGAAGACGATCGAGCCCATGCCCGGCAGTGCGTTGATCAGGCCTCCGACGACGCGGCGCAAGGACGGCACAACGCTGATGAGGCGCAGCACGCGCAGGATGCGCAGTGCGCGGAGTACGGAAAGATTGCCTGTCGAGGGCAGGACTGCAATCGAGACGACGAGAAGATCGAAGACGCGCCACGGATCGCGGAAGAAAGCCAGCCGGTAGACCGCAAAGCGGCCGATCAGTTCCACGACGAAAATGGCGAGGATCGTGCGGTCGAGCACCTTCAGGAAGCCGCCTGCGCGCTCCATGACTGCAGGCATGGTCTCAAGGCCGAGCGTGATGGCATTGATCACCACCAAGGCGGTGATGAACCATTCGAAACGGCGTGATTCAATCAGGGACTTCAGCGAATTCATGGAACGGCCTGCAGCAGGGAAGGGCGGCCGTTAGGTGGATTGCGGGGCCCTGCAAGTCAAGCTGTCTGAAACATCTAAAGGTCAAAGGGCGGAGGCAGGGACGACGCCGCCCTTTGACTGGAGGCCGGATCTACTGAATTGCAGTTTCCGGTTCATCATCCACGACTTCTGCGATCGGCGTGGGAAGCTCTGAGGGATCAAGCGCGACGATCATTTCGGCACACCGCGACGCTGCATCCCGTCCGAGACGGTCAACGCCTGGAATCTGCGCCCATGCGGCCTTTTCGACGAAGCCACGTTGCTGATAGGGCCGCATGCCGGTCAATTCTTCGAAGTCCGCACGGGCCGTGTCCACGCCACGGAAATTGTCGACGCAGACCGAAGCGGCCAATTCGGCGCGCGACGCGTTGCCGGCATCACGCGCCATTTCGTGGGCCGTGCCACCCGTGACCCAGCCGCCGAGCGTGAAGCCAAGGACGACCGTTGCTACGGCCGAGCCGGCGGCGACCCAGCCGAGAGTGCCTTTGGTCGGCTCGTATGCGTTCCACTTTTCGGAAATGCCCATCTTTTCCCTCCGGATTTGTTTCCAACTGTTACGGAGTGTGAAGATGGTGGGCGGGCTTGTCAAACTATCAAAAATTGCCTGCGGCAATCCGTCTTCGACGCGGCGTCTGTCTGATGCGTCGAAAGCGCTCACGCGCTTTTTCGACTTGCTGAAAGGCCTTTGCACAGATAGGTTTAGCGGCATCGAGCGGGTGTAGTTCAATGGTAGAACGGCAGCTTCCCAAGCTGCATACGAGGGTTCGATTCCCTTCACCCGCTCCAGAAAAACCTTCCGACAATGTGGCGAAATCTGGGGCCGGTCAGCTTGCTTCCGGTGAAATGATTCCTCGTGGATCCATCGGGCAGACGGCCGTTACGCTGTGATCGATAGTAGCATCCGTCGCCGCTCGCGTCGGGCGGTGCGGGGTCTTTTCCCAGTGGTGCGGCCTGCGGAGAAGTTCGAACAGTGCGGTCCACGCAGCCCATGTCATCAGCGCCCAGTAGACGGGCAGAAGCAGCCAGCGCCATCCCACGCGCACACGTTCCAATGGCGACATCGCGCGGTGACCGAGCAGCACGAAACAAGCAAAGGTCGCAGTCAGAATCGTAATGTCTGCGAAGAACAGAATGGTTTCGAAATTCGTACGACCGGCGTTGCGTTCCGATAAAGCGGAAATCAGCGAGGCGCTGGAGAAATAGACCATTGCGGGGCTGAGCAATGCTGCAACCAGGAGCCCGATCGTCATGATCTGGAAGGTGGCCGAGCGCACGAAGCCAAGCGCGTTCGGTCCACCCCGTGGTCGACGCAGCATCACAAGCCAGGTCTGCATCCAGCCCTTGAACCAGCGCGTGCGCTGGTTGCGCCAGGTGCGGATGTCGGTGGGGGCCGATTCAAGCGTTGGCAGCGAGATCACACCCAGGCGATGCCCATGTGTGGCAAGCCGAAAGCCGAGATCGGCGTCTTCCGTCACGTTGAAGGGATCCCACGCGCCGACGTCGCGCAGCGTTGCCGTTCGAAAGTGATTGGATGTTCCGCCAAGCGGCAGCGGCAGGTCGCTGCGGGCGAGGAACGGCAGGAGCCCTCGAAAGAGAGCTGCATATTCAAGCGCAAAGAGTGCCGTGATCCAGGAGCGGCGCGGATTGGCGATGACCAGAGGCGCCTGGACACAGCCAAGCCTTGGGCCGCCGGCCCTGAAGCGCGCCAGCGCCTGGAGCAGTTGCGCCGGATGCGGGCGGTCTTCCGCATCGTATATCACGAGATGTTCGCCCCGCGCGCCGGCCATGGCGTAATTCAGCGCCTTGGGCTTGGTGTATGGAAGTACCCGCGGCACGACCACGATCTCATATTCGGGGCCGAGAAGCTGCGCACGCAAGGCGGCGATGGTCTCCGGATCGTTTGCCTCGCAGACGAATTTTATGTCGAGTTTGGCGCGCGGCCAGTCGATAGCGTCCAAGGCGCGCACCAGTTGCCCCGCCATCGCCTGCTCGCGGTAAAGCGCCACCATCACCGTATAGACCGGGAGCGTTGGATCGTCGGCTTCGGCTGGCTCGATCTCCGGGTCGAAACGGAAGCCATCGATCAAGGCGGTTGCCCGCAGCCACAGAAGGGTGGCGAACAAGGTCGTCAGGAACAGGTGCCCTGCAATCAGCATGAGAACGGGAAAGGCGATGAACAGGGCCGCCAGTCCCGTCAGGAGCGTACCGAAGGCGAAGCCCTGGCTGCCGGTCGCCACGATCCGCGCACTGGCCGGCTGCTGGGTATCGAACAGATGTCCGACCGTCTCCGCCACGCGCTCGCGACTGCGGACAGCCCATACTGCTTGCTTGACGGCCGATGGTGTCGTGATCGCGAATGAGGGACGGAGACCGCCGTGCCGGGAGAGCTTTTCCGCAAGGCTCACAAGCCCCGGCAGATCCGGCGCAATCAGTTTGCGCGTTCGCCCGCGTTGATCGATGGCGATGGGTCTGTGCGGCATGATCAAAAGCGCGTCGATCAACGGCGTGACGACGACGAAATGTGGATCGATCGTTTCGATGAAGGCAAGTCCAAGTTCTGCGGCAACCGCCTGGTAATAGGCGGTCTCGCTTACAGTTCGGGCTGCCAGCAGTTCGCGGTCGATAGCGGTGGAATGCCGTGACGCGCGGTCCCCCGCCGCTTTCAGTTGCTCGTCGGTGAGGTTTAGCCGCTTCAGAACGCGGGACAGAATGTCTGATGGATACCGGCGTTTTTCCGTTGCTGTTGTGGGAAGCGACAGACTAGCACGTGCGATGGCGCGGCCGAGGCCGTTGGCGTCGGAAGTCGGAACGGAAGTCAAAAGCATACTTCGCCGCGCCGCCGCGGACGTGTATTGGTCTTGTGTCACACAGCCCCAGGCGATGCCTGCCCCACTCTGCTCAAGGTCTAGCATGCTAGCGAGACGACAAAATAAAACATCCCTGGCTTTCTATGGGTTAATCCTTTTTTTACTCTGTTTGATCGGCTTGCCGAGCGGTTCTGCTTGGGGCCAGACCGTAAAAGTCCCGAATGTTTTTGATCCACGGGAGCGGCTGGCCTTGCCAGACCTGTCTGGAGTGGGACGCGTGCGCTTCCTGATGACGACCGATTTTCCGCCATTCAGTTTTCTCGACCAGAGCGGGCGACTTGCCGGCTTCCATGTCGATCTGGCGCGCGCGCTCTGCGGGGAACTCGACATCGAGCCCCGCTGCCAGGTTCAGGCGCTGCCCTGGAACGAGCTGGAGCCGGCGCTCGCGGCCGGCGAGGGCGAAGTGATCATGGCCGGTTTGCAGGTGAGCGAGGAAAGCCGCGAGCGCTATCTTTTCACCCGCACGATCATGGACTTGCCGGCGCGTTTCGTCGTGAAGGCCGCTGAGGCCGGAACCGACCGGGTGGCAGCCGATCATTTCGAACCGGGTGCCCGGATCGGTGTCATCCAACGCTCCGCCCATGCGGCGATGCTTCAGCGCTTCTTTCCGGATTTGACGCCGGTTCCGTTTGCGAGCCCGACTATGCTCTACCGCGCCGTCCAGGGCGGCTGGGTCGACGGCATCTATGCCGATGGCTTGCAACTGTCCTTCTGGCTGGGCAGTCCGGCGTCTGCAGAGTGCTGCGGGTTTCTCGATGGGCCCTTCCTATCACGCGAGTTTCTCGGCAACGGGCTCTCGATCGCTGTGCGAAACGATCTGCCGCAGCTCGCGGAAGGTTTCGATTACGCGCTGATGTCGCTCAACAAGAGCGGCCGCTTCGCCGAGCTCTATCTGCGCTATTTCCCCAACGGGCTCTACTGAGCCTCGTTGTCGAGCTTGCGGAAGGGCAGGGCAAGCGCCCAGCCAAGTCTTGCCGTCTCCTGGCCGCGATAATGCTCCAGGCCGATTTCCATGTCGTCATGGCCGCGCCGCGGCTGGGCCACATAGGTGCCGAACAGGCGATCCCAGAAGGGAAAGTTGAACCCGTAATTGGAATTGGTTTCGCGCATATCGGTCGAGTGATGGACACGGTGCATGTCGGGCGTCACGACCACGAGGCGCAGCGGCGCATCGAGCCATTTCGGCAGCCGCAGATTGGCGTGATTGAACATCGATGCGCCGTTGAGCACGATCTCGAAGATCAGAACCGCGAGTGCCGGCGCACCGAGCAGGATGACGATCGCCGCCTTCCAGACCATGGACAGCACGATCTCCAGCGGATGAAAGCGCAAGGCGGTGGTGAAATCGAAGCCGTTGTCGGCGTGGTGCATACGGTGGATGCGCCATAATAGCGGGAACCGATGGCTGGCCCAGTGTTCGAGCCAGATGGCGAAGTCCAGCACGATGAAGGCGACGAGGCCGGCGAGCCAGACGGGAATGTCGAGCACATTGAAGAGGCCGATGCCGCGACTTTCCGCCCAAAGCGCCGTGCCGACGGCAGCGAGTGGAAACACGACGCGCAGGCAGACCGACGACAGGACGACCATGGAGACATTGGTAACCCATCGCCGCGAGCGCCAGGCGCCCACCAT
Organism: Rhizobium sp. EC-SD404; assembly: GCF_902498825.1. Lineage (NCBI taxonomy): Bacteria > Pseudomonadati > Pseudomonadota > Alphaproteobacteria > Hyphomicrobiales > Rhizobiaceae > Rhizobium > Rhizobium sp. EC-SD404. Next base: position 3,907,724 of record NZ_LR701459.1, on the reverse strand, counting down.
CTCGGGCCGCTCCAACCGTGGCGCTGCCAGCTCCAGCAGTGCCATTGCCGCGAAGATGGCGAGGAAGACGCTCATGCGCACGACCGGTTCGCTGATGCCGAACAGTTCCATCGGACAGTTCGCTCCTCGGTTGCCACTTTACTCCGATATGGCGCTGAGCACCGGTCGCTGCAACGCAAACTGCGTTCACGAAGGCGCGAAATGTTGACGCGCAAGGGTCGGCACGGCATAGCTGCGGCCAGCCAGCCCCAAGGATTGGCCTTGCTGGTGCTTCAAGCGCCGGCCCTTTTGACAAGCACGGACATTTGAGACGATGAGCGATCCCGAGCGAGGCGCGAGCCTGTCCCATCACGAGAGTTTCGATCCGGATGTGATCGAGGCGGCTCAGGCCGGAAAGGCGTGGCCATTCGAGGAGGCGCGCAAGCTCGTCAAACGCTACGAGAAAAGCGGCTATCCCGATTTGGTGCTGTTCGAGACCGGATACGGCCCATCAGGACTGCCGCATATCGGCACATTCGGTGAAGTGGCGCGCACCTCGATGGTTCGCCACGCTTTTCGCGTCCTGACAGGCGATCGGGTGCCGACCAAGCTGATCTGTTTTTCCGACGACATGGACGGACTGCGCAAGGTACCCGACAACGTCCCGAACCAGGAGATGATGGCGACGTATCTCGGTAAGCCGCTGAGCCGCGTACCGGACCCATTTTCCGATGCGCATCCCTCTTTCGCTGCCGCAAATAATGCCCGGCTGCGCTCGTTTCTCGATCGCTTCGGGTTCGACTACGAATTCATCTCTGCGACCGATTTTTACACGTCCGGCCGGTTCGACGAGGCGCTGCTGCGCATGCTGGTCGTCTATGATGACGTGATGGCGATCATCCTGCCGACGCTCGGCGAAGAGCGCCGCGCGACCTATTCGCCCTTCCTGCCGATCTGCCCGCGCACGGGCGTCGTGCTGCAGGTGCCGATGATCGACCGCGACGTGGCGGCTGGAACCGTCACCTATCTCGATCCGGAGACGGGCGAGCGCATGGTGACGCCGGTGACCGGCGGGCGCGTGAAGTGCCAGTGGAAGGCCGACTGGGCGCTTCGCTGGTTCGCGCTTGGCGTCGATTACGAGATGGCGGGTAAGGATCTGATCGACAGCGTCATGCTGTCCTCCAAGATTTGCCGGGCGCTCGGCGGAACGCCGCCGGAAGGCTTCAACTACGAGCTGTTCCTGGACGACAAGGGGCAGAAGATCTCGAAGTCCAAGGGCAACGGGCTGACGATCGACGAATGGCTGGCCTATGCGCCAAGCGAGAGCCTGTCGCTCTACATGTTCCAGAAGCCGAAGACGGCGAAGCGGCTGCATTTCGATGTCATCCCGCGCGCGGTCGACGAGTATTATCAGTTCCTCGGCGCTTACGAGAAGCAGGATTGGACGGCGCGGCTGTCCAACCCCGTTTGGCACATGCATGACGGCGCGCCGCCGCTCATCGATCTGCCGGTGCCGTTTGCGCTGCTCCTGAACCTCGTCAGCGCGTCGAATGCGCATGACAAGGCGGTGCTTTGGGGCTTCATCTCGCGCTACGCGCCGGGCGTGACGGCGGAAACGCATCCCGAGCTCGATCGGCTCGTCGGCTATGCGATCCGGTATTTCGACGACTTCGTGAAGCCGGCGAAGCGGTTCCGCGCGCCGGATGCGGTCGAGCGGGAGGCGCTCTCGGCGCTTTCGGAAAAGCTCGGCACGCTGCCTGCGGATGCGGACGGTGCGGTCATCCAGGATGCGGCGCTCGACGTGGCGCGTGCCATCGAGCGTTACCAGGATCACGCCAAGAAGAGCCCGTCGGGCGGGCCCGGCGTTTCCATCGCCTTCTTCCAGATGATCTACGAGGTGCTTCTCGGGCAGGAACGGGGGCCGCGTTTCGGCTCGTTCGCCGCTCTCTACGGGATCGCGGAAACGCAGGCGCTGATCGACCATGCCCTTGCGGGCCGCTTGACGGCAGCCTGACCGGTATTTCCTCTCGGGTCAGCGCGGATCGGAACCGTGAATGCCGATGCGGGCCTCGCGTGCCGTATCGGCAAGCTCCGCATAGGCCGATCCGGGCTCGGCATCGACCCAGCCATTGGTGACGAGCCAGGCGGCGATATCCAATTCGCCGCGTGTGCAATTGGCCGTCGCCGTTCCTTCCCAATTGGTGTCGTCGAGATCACAGGCGAGAGCGCGGCCGCGCAGGAAATTGCGAAAGGCGGTGCGGGCCATCATGCCGCATGGCCAGCGCTGGCCGCTTTCATCGGGACAGAACCGGTCCGCCGGTGTCGGTACGATGCCTTCGAGCGCGAGATTGCGACCGGAAATCGAGACCAGCCCAGCAGACAGGGCGAGCGGCCTGTAGAGAAGCGGCTTCGGTTCTTCCGGCGGGGGGAGAGGATCCGAGATGGGCTCGCGCGGCTCGACACGCTCCAATTCGGCGGGATTCACCGTGAATGGCTGGCCGAACAGGCCTGGATTGACCGGCCGGGCGATGCCCGTTTCTGCGGGCGGCTGTGTCGTCTGCGTCTGGCTGGACGGTGCAGGTGCGGGAGTGCTGGGAGCTTCCGCCGTGCGCTCCGGCGGTCGCTCCACCTCTTCCAGCGCGGCAAAATAATCCATGGCGGTGAAGAGCCCCAGCAGCAGCGTTGCGATCAGGGTCACCGGCAGGATCAGGCCGCGCAGGAAGCGCTTGATCACTGGCTCGCCCAGATGATGCGGGCTACCCATTCGACGTCGGCCATGTCGAAGACCCGGTTTTCATGTTCGATGTTCAGCGACGACACCTCGATCGTGCGCGCCGTCTGGCGGTGCAGGATCTTGGCCATGACCTCGCCTTCGCGCGTCTTGACCACCACGCGATCACCCCGGCGCACCTGCGCATGGGGCTCGACGATCAGCACGTCGCCATCGCGGTAGAGCGGTTGCATGGAGTCCCCTTGGACTTCAAGCGCATAGACGCCCTTGCCGCCGGGCGCGGTGGGGAAATCGACCATCTCCCAGCCCTGGCCGGCCGGAAATCCCCCGTCGTCGAAATAGCCGCCGGCGCCGGCCTGGGCAAAGCCGAGCAAGGGGATCGCAGTGGGTCCAGGCGCGGCGCGATCCGAGCCGGCGGTTCCAGCCTGGCCGCGCACCATTGCCATGAATTCTTCCAGCGACGAGCCAGTCGCATCGAGAACCTTCGACACGGATTCCGTAGAAGGCCAGCGGGACCGGCCGTCTGACGCCTGGCGCTTGGATTTGTTGAAAGAAGTAGGGTCGAGCCCGGCACGCCGCGCGAGGCCCGATGGCGAGAGCTGGTGGCGCTCCGCCAGGGCATCGATCGCTGCCCATATGCGGTCATGGGAAAGCATGGTCTGAATCCCGCTCGATCAGGGCGGCCAAGGGTTACGGCTGCGTCATGATCTTTCTACCGCCAGCATGGCGGCGCGTAAAGAGAGGTAGGAATAAAATCCGTAGAATGACCTAGGAAAAATTCGTTTCCCGTCGTCGTGAACCGGTTCTCAGTTCACCTGGAAAGCTTCAGGACATTGCAGCGCTGAACGGCGCGCGGCCGGATGCAAGCGCGCGGTCCAGATCGTCGATGCGATCCTGGCCCCAAAAGACTTCACCGTTCAGCACATAAGCCGGCAGGCCGACGGCATCGGCGGCGATCGCCTCCTCGGTGTTCTGGCGACGGCGCGCGGCGACGCCTTCGTCCTGTGCCGCGCTCAATATGGCATCGCCATCGAAGCCGCAGGCATTCAGGTAGCGCGTGATGACGGCTGGATCGGAGATGTTCTCCTCGCGCGCCCAAACGGCGGAGAAGATCTCGAACATGTAGGCGGACGGGTCCTGCTTCTCGTCGAGGAGCGCGATTACGACCTGGTCGGCAAGTGTCGCATCAACCGGGAAATGCCGCGGCGCGAGATTGATGGGCAGGCCGCGGCGGTCGGCTGCGCGTTGCAGTTCCAGGAGCCGGTAGCGCTGGCGGGCAAGCGGCCGCTCCTTGAGCGGCTTGGCGCCTGAATTGGCGAAAAGGGCAACGATATCGACCGGCTTGTAGGCGATGCCGCAGCCATGCTTGGCGGCAACCTCTTCGATGGCCTTGTGGCCGAGATAGACGAAGGGCGAGGCGCCGAAGAAATAATAGTCGATCGTAGCCATCGGGCTGCTCCCTGACGTTTGCCTGTTACCAATAACGCCCGGTGGTGGCGATCACTACCGTCAACAGGCCGAGCACGAGATTGATGCCGACGAAGCGGCGGATCTTGTCGAGGTTGCGCGCGCCTTGCGCGAAGTCGCCGGTATCCACCGCCACGCGGAACCGTTTCCATGGCGCCGCGACGATGTGGAAGAAAAGCAGCATCATCAGGATGCCGGTCAGCGTCATGATGTGGACGGAAACGGGTGCGCCGGCAAAACCGCCGAAGGTGACGAAGATCATCGCGAATCCCGTAACGAGGAGCGCGATTACGGCCCAGCCGACGGCGGGCAGAAACTTGGCGAAGACGTTGCGCCAAAGCGTCAACCGGGCGGCCGGATCGAGCGGGGCTGCGGCGGGGCGCAGGACGAGATAGGCGAACGCCATGCCGCCGACCCAGAAGACGGTGGCAAGGACATGGATGGCGAGGAGGAGAATGGTCATGCCCGTTCCCTATCGCGCCCTCGATGCTGCGGCAATGGCATAAAAAAACCCGGCGGAGGCCGCCGGGTCGCTGTTGGTGCGAATGGGCCGGATCAGGCCGCCTGTTTGACGGCTTCTTCCTGGCCGAAGCGCTGGTAGAAGGTCTCGCCGGACTTGGCGAGTTCCTGGACGATGCGGGTCGGCTTGAAGTGCTTGCCGTAGCTTTTCGCGAGCGTCTTGCAGAGTTCCTCGAACTTCGCCGCGCCCATGGCGTCGATGTAGGAGATGGCGCCGCCCGTATAGGGAGCGAAACCGAAGCCGAGGATGGAGCCGACATCGGCTTCGCGCGGATCGGTCACGATGCCTTCTTCCATGGTCCGCGTTGCTTCAAGCGCGATGCCGACGAGGAAGCGCTGCTTCAGGACCTCGACATCGACGTCATCGGCTTTCTGCTGGGGGAAGAGCGTCTTGAGCTCCGGCCAGATGTGCTTCTTCGCCGGCTTCGCCGGGTAATCGTAGAAGCCCTTGCCGTTCTTGCGGCCGAAGCGCCCATGCTTGTCGACCATCGTGTTGACGAGGTCCATGTGGCGCGGATCGACGGCCTTCTCGCCGAGATCGGCGATGGCAGCCTTGAGGATCTTCTGCGACAGGTCGAGCGCCACTTCGTCGTTGAGCGAAAGCGGGCCGACCGGCATGCCGGCCATCTTGGCGGCGTTCTCGATCATCGTCGGCGGAACGCCCTCGATCAGCATGTTGTAGGCTTCGTTCATGTAGCCGAGCACGCAGCGATTGACGTAGAAGCCGCGCGTGTCGTTGACGACGATCGGCGTCTTCTTGATCGCGGCGACGTAGTCGAGCGCCATGGCCAGCGCCTTGTCGCCCGTCTTCTTGCCGAGGATGATCTCGACCAGCATCATCTTGTCGACGGGCGAGAAGAAGTGGATGCCGATGAAGTTCTTCGGACGCTTGGAGTTCTTGGCAAGGCCGCTGATCGGCAGCGTCGAGGTGTTGGATGCGAAGACCGAAGCCGGCTTCAGCACATCCTCGACCGCCTCGGTGACGGTCTTCTTGATATCGCGATCTTCGAAGACCGCCTCGATCACGAGATCGGCGCCATCGAGATCGGCGTAATCGGAAGACGGCGTGATCAGCGAGAGGAGCGCATCGCCTTCACCTTGAGTGGTCTTACCCTTCTGAACGCCCTTTTTCACGATGTCGGCGGAGTGTGCCTTGCCCTTCTCGGCGGCTTCCATGTCGCGGTCGACGAGCACGACCGGGATACCGGCCTTAGCGGTCACATAGGCGATGCCCGCACCCATGAAGCCGGCGCCAACGACACCGATCTTCTTGAACTTGGTCGGCTTCACGTCTGCCGGACGGCGCGCGCCCTTGTTCAGCTCCTGCATGGAGACGAAGAGCGAGCGGATCATGCCGAAGGCTTCCGGCGTCTGCAGGACGTGTGTGAAATAGCGCTGCTCGACCTTGAGCGCCGTATCGAACGGCAACTGCAGGCCTTCGAAGACGCATTTGAGGATGGCCAGCGCGCCCGGGTAGTTGCCGTTGGTCTCGCGGCGCAGAATGCCCGAAGCGGCAGGCCAGAGCTGTGCGCCCTGCGGTGACCAGACGGCGCCGCCGGGTGCCTTGAAGCCCTTCTCATCCCAAGGCTGGACCGGCTTGAGGCCATCCTTGATCATCTTCTTGGCGGTCGCGACGAGCTTTTTCGGCTCTGCGATCTCGTGGATCAGGCCCATGGCCTTGGCGCGCTGCGGCGACAGCGACGACCCGGTCGTCATCATCTGCAGGGCGTCCTGCGCATTGGTGAGACGGGGAACGCGCTGGGTGCCACCGGCGCCGGGGAAGATGCCGACCTTGACTTCCGGCAGGCCCATCTTGACTGATTTGTCGTCTGCCGCGACGCGGCCGTGGCAGGCGAGCGAGAGTTCCAGCGCGCCGCCCATGCAGGTGCCGTTGATCGCCGATACCCACGGCTTGCCGCAGGTCTCGATCTTGCGCCACAGCCAGCTCATGCGGCCGGCCGCATCGAAGAGCTTCTTCGTGGCGTTGTCGGCGTCCTTGGCCTTTTCCTCGGCCATCATCGCGAACATGCCCTTGAGCATGGTGAGGTCGGCGCCGCCGGAGAAGGTCTTCTTGCCGGAGGTGAAGACGACGCCCTTGACCTTGTCGTCGGCTGTCGTCGCGTCGCAGATCGCCTCGATCTCGTCCATCACGTCCATGGTGAAGACGTTCATCGACTTGTCGGGCATGTCCCAGGTGACGAGAGCGATGCCGTCATTGTCGGTTTCGACGGTGAAGTTCTTGTAAGCCATGGTTTTAAATCTCCCCGGTTCTCAGACGCGCTCGATGATCGTCGCCGTGCCCATGCCGGCGCCGATGCAGAGCGTGACCAGCGCAGTGTTGAGGTCGCGGCGTTCCAGCTCGTCGAGCACGGTGCCGAGAATCATGGCGCCGGTGGCGCCGAGCGGGTGGCCCATGGCGATGGCACCGCCATTGACGTTCATCTTGTCGTGCGAAATGTCGAAGGCCTGCATGTAGCGCAGGACGACGGCCGCAAAGGCTTCGTTGAGCTCGAAGAGATCGATGTCCTCGAGTTTCATCTTGGCGCGCTTGAGGAGCTTTTCGGTGACGTCGACCGGGCCGGTCAGCATCAGCGCCGGGTCGGAGCCGATATTGGCGAAGGCCTTGATGCGGGCGCGGGGCTTCAGCCCCATGGACTTGCCACCCTTCTTTGAGCCGAGCAACACGACGCCGGCGCCATCCACGATGCCGGAGGAATTGCCGGCGTGGTGGACGTGGTTGACCGCCTCGATCTCCGGATGTGCCTGGATGCCGACGGCGTTGAAGCCGCCCATTTCGCCAGGCATGACGAAGGAGGCATTGAGGCTTGCGAGACCCTGCATGTCGGTCGACGGGCGCATGTGCTCGTCATGGTCGAGGATCGTCATGCCGTTGATGTCCTTGACCGGGGCGACGGCTTGTCTGAAGTAGCCCTTATCCCAAGCCTTGGCGGCGCGCTTCTGGCTTTCAACCGCATAGGCATCGACGTCGTCGCGCGAGAAGCCGTATTTCGTAGCGATCAAATCGGCCGAAACGCCCTGCGGCATGAAATATGCCGGGAAAGCGACGGACGGATCCATGAACCAGGCGCCGCCGGCCATGCCGAGGCCGATGCGCGACATGGATTCCACACCGCCCGCGATGACGATGTCGTCAGCGCCTTGCGCGATCTTGGCGGCACCGAAATTGATGGCGTCGAGGCCTGAGGCGCAGAACCGGTTGATCTGGATGCCGGGCGCCTGCGTCTTGTAGCCGGCCTCGAAAGACGATGCCTTGGCGATGTCGCCGCCGGCTTCACCGACCGCGTCGACGCAGCCGAAGATGATGTCGTCGACGGTTGCGGTATCGAGGCCGTTGCGGTCGCGCACTTCCTTCAGCACATGGGCGCCGAGGCGCACCGACGGCACCTCGTGCAGCGAGCCGTCCTTCTTGCCGCGGCCGCGCGGGGTGCGGACGTGATCGTAAACATAGACATCGGCCATTCGTCAGGTCTCCCTAGATTCGAAGCTTTGGCCACCTGCTCAAAGCGAGCGGGCGATCAGAAGCTTCATGATTTCGTTGGTGCCGCCGTAGATCCGCTGGACGCGGGCGTCGCGGAACATGCGGGCGATGGGGTATTCGTTCATGTAGCCATATCCGCCGAAGAGCTGCAGGCATTCGTCGGCAACCCGGCACTGCAGGTCGCTCAAGAGGTACTTGGCCATGGACGCCGTGGTCGTCGTCAGCTCGCCCTTAAGGTGCTGATCGACGCAATGATCGACGAAGACGCGTGCCATCGTCGCTTCGGATTTCAGTTCGGCAAGCTTGAACTGCGTGTTCTGGAACTCGATCACGGCCTTGCCGAAGGCTTTCCGTTCCTTGACGTAGTCGATGGTGACGGCAAGCGCCCGCTCGATCATAGCGATCGCCTGATTGGCGATCAAAAGGCGCTCCTGCGGCAGTTGCTCCATCAGCTGGATGAAGCCCTGGCCCTCTTCGGTGCCGAGCATGTTCGACGTCGGGATGCGGACATCGTTGAAGAAAAGCTCGGACGTGTCGTTGGCCTTTAGCCCGATCTTGTCGAGGTTGCGGCCGCGCTCGAACCCTTCGACCTCATCGGTTTCCACCACCATCAGCGAGGTGCCCTTGGCTCCCTTCGCCGGATCGGTCTTGGCGACGACAATGATCAGGTTGGCGTGCTGGCCGTTGGTGATGAAGGTCTTGGAACCGTTGATCAGATAGTGGTTGCCGTCCTTCTTCGCAGTCGTCTTGACGCCCTGAAGGTCGGAGCCGGCACCGGGCTCGGTCATGGCGATCGCGCCGACAAGCTCGCCCGTGGCCATGCGCGGCAGCCATCTCTGCTTCTGCTCCTCGGAGCCGTAATGCAGGATGTAGGGCGCGACGATCGCATTGTGGAGCGCGATGCCGAAGCCGTCCGTGCCGGTGCGACCGAGCGCTTCGATGATCACCGCCTCATGGGCGTAGGAGCCGCCCGACCCGCCGTATTCCTCCGGCATGGAGGCGCAGAGCAGGCCTGCTTCTCCGGCCTTCGTCCAGCTTTCGCGGTCGACCATCTCCTGCTTTTCGAACCGCTCGTAATGCGGCGCGATCTCGTCGGTCAGCCACCGCATCGCCATGTCTTCCAACATGGCGACGTCGTCGGAGCGCCAGGCGGGCAGGGGTGTGCCGATTACTTCGGATGCGAGCGTCATGAATGCCAATCCTCCACCGGTGCACGACACCCAATGAGCGGGATCGCTCTCCCCAAAGCGATCCCTCGAGCGCCGTGCGCAGCCTCTCGTTTTAGAACGCCTCTGCGGCCAGTTCCATCATGGAATCCGCACCGGTCTCGATGCGCGAGCGGCGCAGCGCGGTTTCGGGCATGACCTTCTCCATGTAGAATTTGGCGGTGATCAGCTTGTTCTCGAGATAGGTCGACTGGCCATTGGCGCCGGCGGCGAGCTTCTCGGATGCGGCTTTCGCCATCTGCGCCCACATGTAGCCGAGCGCGACGAGACCGAAGAGGTGCATGTAGTCGGTGGAACCGGCACCGGCATTGTCGGGCTTCGCCATGGCGTTGCTCATGAACCACATGGTCGATGCCTGCAGGTCGCCCAGGCCCTTCTTCAGGTGCTTGGTGAAGAAGGAAAGCTTTTCGTTCTCGCGGTTCTCGGCGCAGAAATCCTCGACCTCCTTGAAGAAAGCCATGACGGCGCGGCCGCCATTGAGGCCGAGCTTGCGGCCGACGAGATCGAGCGCCTGGATGCCGTTGGCACCTTCGTAGATCATGGCGATGCGGGCATCGCGCACGAACTGACTCATGCCCCATTCTTCGATGTAGCCGTGACCGCCATACATCTGCTGCGCGGCGACGGCGTGGTCGAAGCCCTTGTCGGTCAAAACACCCTTGATGATCGGGGTCATCAGGCCGAGCACGTCGTCGGCGGCCTGCTTTTCCTTCTCGTCGTCGGAACGGTGCGCGATATCGGATTTCAGCGCAGTCCAGAGAAGCAGCGCACGGCCGGCTTCGTTGAAGGCGCGGATCGTCATCAGCGTGCGGCGCACATCCGGATGGACGATGATCGGGTCGGCCTTCTTCTCAGGCGCCTTGGCACCGGACAGGGCGCGGCCCTGGATGCGCTCGCGGGCGTAGTTGGCCGCATTCTGGTAGGCGACTTCGGCGATCGCGTGACCCTGCAGGCCGACGGCGAGACGGGCTTCGTTCATCATCACGAACATGGCGTTCAGGCCACGATTCTCGGTGCCGACCAGGTAACCTTCCGCTTCGTCATAGTTCATGACGCAGGTTGCGTTGCCGTGGATGCCCATCTTCTCTTCGATGGAGCCGCAGGAGACGCCGTTCGTCTCGCCCGGAGCGCCGCCGCCATCCAGCTTGAACTTCGGCACGATGAAGAGCGAGATGCCCTTGGTGCCTTCCGGCGCGCCTTCGATGCGGGCGAGCACCAAATGGACGATGTTCTCGGCCATGTCGTGATCGCCGGCTGAGATGAAGATCTTCTGACCGGAAATCTTGTAGGAGCCGTCGCCATTCGGCACGGCCTTTGTGCGCAGCAGGCCAAGATCGGTGCCGCAATGGGGCTCCGTCAGATTCATGGTGCCGGTCCAGGTGCCGTCGATCATCTTCGGCAGATAGGCCTGCTTCTGCTCGTCCGAGCCGTGGACCTGGATCGCGGCAATCGCGCCCTGGGTCAGGCCGGGATACATCATCAGTGCCATGTTCGCCGACGACATGAACTCGCCAACGGCGGTGTGCAGCGCGTAGGGCAGGCCCTGGCCGCCATATTCTGGATCTGCGGCGAGGCCGAGCCAGCCGCCTTCGCGGTATTGCTCGAAGGCCTGCTTGAAGCCTGTCGGCGTCTTCACCTGGCCGTCGGCCAGGCGCTCGCAGCCTTCGCGGTCACCGACCTGGTTCAGTGGAAACAGGACCTCTTCGGCGAACTTGCCGCCCTCCTGCAGCACGGCTTCCACGATGTCGGACGATGCGTCGGAAAACCCGGCGAGATTGTTGTACCGCTCGAAGCCCAGCACATCGTTCAGGATGAACAGGGTATCGTCGACCGGGGCCTTGTACACGGGCATGAATGCCTCCTCATTGAAGCGCGAATACAGCGGGAGCGTTTGGTTGGAGACGCCATAGCAAAAATTGACGTTTGCGTAAACGTCAATTTTATCGCGCGAGTGTTCATATGTGTCGATCGATTCACGTCGAAGACGACAGCATCTCGCGCACGACGGCCATCGTCTGTTCCAGTTCGCGGATGGCCGTATCGATCTCCATGCGCTGATCCTTCAGGCGTTGCAGCTGCTCACCGCCCTTGTCCAGCGCGACTTTCAGCTGCGTCTTGTTGCGGCCTTCCGGATCGTAAAGCTCGATCATCCGCCGCACTTCTTCCAGCGAGAAGCCGAGACGCTTGCCGAGCAGGATGAGCTTCAGCCTTGCACGATCCCGGCGCGAATAGAGCCGTGTCACGCCGATGCGGCGCGGTTGCAGAAGATCCTTGTCCTCATAGAAACGAAGGGTCCTCAGCGTCACGCCGAACTCGGCGGCGAGATCGCCAATGCGAAACAGCTGGTCTTCCGGCCCGAACGCGCCGTCGTCGGTCTCCGCAGCGTGGCTTGCAATGCGGTCGATTTCGGCGATCGGGGCTTGCTGGCGACTACGCAAGCTTCACTCCATTTTCAACCATTAAGAGAAATCAAAAATTGCACTACTCTGAATTGTATTGATTTCGGAAACACCGTTCCTGCGACGCCCGATGATACAAGCGCAGCCGGCGAGGTCCATGTCTATTTCCTGTGCCGGATGTGGGGCTAGATCCAAAAGCTTAACGGCTTGTTTACCACGTTTGGTGGATTGTGCGGCAACTAGAGGTGAATCCCGACAACAGTATTGCGTCTCTTCGGATTGCCTGACGCGCTTCCGGTAGCTTCCGTCCGCATCGATGTGCGGGCACCAGCATCCGGCGGCAAAACCCGGCTTCACCGCGATGGTGAGGCGAACCGAGATGAGCTTCGCAATGAACGATACCTCACGCGATACCCGCAGCCAGTCGCAAGGATCCTCGCCTTTCGATGCGTTGAATAAGACGCTCGAAGCGCTCGAGAGCCGCTTGGACGGAATCATGGCGTCGAAAAGCCAGCGTGCGCCGGGTACCTTGACGCCGAGTTCAACGCGTGTCGAACCGATCAGTGTCCAGGAGACACCGGCTGCCAATCTCCAGAATGAGGCGGTTGCGCAGATCAAGGAGCGCCAGCGCCGCCTCGACGCCTTCCGCTCGAAAGCCGCCGAGCGCCGTGAGGCTCTTGTCGCCCGGCCCCCGGTCGAACCGGCTGCAGCTGCGCACATGCCCCAGGCGGGCGGCGCCCAGATGGAAAGCCTGCTGGATAATTTCGGCCGAAACCTGCGTGATGACATGCGCCGCGATCTCGGCGAAGACGTCGCGCGCCATCTCGGTTCGCTGCGCGGCGACCTCATGCAGCTGAAGACGCTCGAGCAGCTCGAAAGCCTGCCATCCGAGCTTCATGCCGGGCTGGTTTCGATCGAACAGAAGCTCAGCGCACTTAGCGAAAGCGACGGCGGCGACGCCTTGGTGGAATTGCGCGCGGAAGTCCGCAGCATCTCAGCAATCGTCGATGGTCTCGCCAAGGATGAGACCGTGCGCGGCCTGGACAATCGCTGGAGCGAAATCTGCGACCTGATCAGCGAGATCGATCCAGCCACCATGCGCGACGAGATCGCCGTCATGGTCAAGCGGCTGGACGAGATGCAGGTTCTGATGAACGGCCTGCCCGACGGTGGCTGGACACGTCAGATCGGCGCCGAAATGCGCACGATCGCCGGTGCCGTCGAGATGATCGCCGGGCAAGGCTCGGACATGGAAGGCGTCGGCCGGGAACTCGACCGTGTGAATTTGCGGCTGGACGAGATTTCCCAGGCGATCCTTACGGTTTCCGACAAGGCCGACATGGCAATCGACAATGCTCGGCTGGAGCGCATCGAAGCTCTTCTGGCCGACCTTGGGTCTCAAGACGAAGCCGTCGCCGGTGGTATCGCTGCCGCATTGACGCCTCACCTGGCGCTTCTGGCCGACCAGATCGAACGGCTGGGCGAGGGCGGTACGGACAGCGAAGTGATGAGCCGGCTCGATGCGCTCTCGCATCAGGTGGCCGCGCTCTCCAACGGCGCCAATCAGGAGCCGCCGCAGGAGGTGGTGCGACACCTCGAGCACATTTCCGAGCAGATCGAGACCCTGGCTGTTGCCCAGGCGAGCGTCGATTTCGACCGGCTCGAAGCCTTGGTCGATCGTGCCGAAGCGCGGCTTTCGGATCCGCTGCCTGTTGCCGGACTGGAAAGCCTGCACCGGCAACTGGACGAGATCACGAGCCGCCTCGATCGCAACGCCGAGACGTCTGCTCCGGCAAGCGACGATGCGATGCGCTCGCTGGAAGCACAGATTCTCAGCCTCTCGGAGCATCTTTCCGATCGCTCGGGTCTTGCCGGTCTCGAGCCGCGCCTTGCCGCGATCGAAACGCATATGACGCATGGCCGCCAGGACGTGATCGAAGCAGCAAGTCGTGCTGCCGAACAGGCGGTTGCCGCCTTCCTCGAAAGCGGCGCGGACGAGTATGAGGGCAGCGCCGACGATCTCACGGCAGTGACCGGTCTTGCGGAAGATCTCCGGGCGCTCGAGAAGCTGACCCGGATGAGCAACGATCGCAGCGCGCGCGCCTTCGATGCCGTCCACGACACGCTCATGAAGATCGCCGAGCGTCTCGAAAGCCTTGACCGCGGACTGAATGTTTCACGCGAGATGCCTGTCGCGGCTGCCGCCTTTGCGGCGCCCGCTTTCGCCGCACATGCTGCCGAGCCGGAAATCGAAGCACAGGAACCGCTGTCCGCCAAGGCAGCCAATGTGGTCAAGGCCGACCAGACGGCGCTTGGCAAGACGGTCAGCACAACCGCCGTCATGGCGGCTGCAACCGCGTCGGCGGCATCTGCCGAGGCGCAAACGCCGCGCTCGCTGATCGGCCGCATCGCCGACAAGGTCCGTCCTCGCCGCCAGCCCGCTGAAGCGGAAATCGTGTCGAGCGCTGAACTTGCAGCCTCGCCTTCCGAAGTCCGCGAAACCGTCGAGCCGACGCCGCCCATCGACCCGAGCCAGCAGATCGATGCGGGGATTGCGAACGAGCCGCTGGAGCCTGGCTCGGGAACGCCGGACCTCAACCGCATTCTGCAGCGCGTGCGTGATCAGCAGACCAGCGGATCGCGCGTCGGCAACAGCGTCTACAGCGAAGACGACCGCGCGGATTTCATCGCTGCCGCTCGCCGTGCCGCTCAGGCCGCCGCTGCCGATGTCGAGAATACCGGCCGCAAGCAGTTGGCGACCAAAAGTGACGACAAGCGGACTGACGGTGGATCATCGTCGCGCCGCCGTCCCATCCTGATCGCGGTTGGCGCCATCCTGCTTGCGGTGATGTCTTATCCTTTGATTGCCGACATGATGGGCGGCGACGCTTCCCAGAACGATGTGCCTGTCGCGGTTCAGTCGGTCGCTCCAGCCGAGACGGACAGCGCCGCTGTCTCCTCGGGCGCGGAAACGGGCTCCGAAGCTGCACCTGAAATTGCCGCCGAAACCGTCGAGCCAGTGCAGGCACCGGTCGCTGAAACGCCCACAATCGCTGAGCCGTCACCCGGACGCACGGCAGGTCTTTCGCAGCAGGCTTTCGCTCCGTCGACGGATGACGAGGCCGCCATGACGACGTCCAGCCTGGATCGCGACAATTCCGCGCCGGTGACGCCGTCCAGTCTCGATACGCCATCGAGCGACGCCAATGCGCCGGCGGTGACCGATGAGGCGACAGCGCCGACCACCGAGGGCCCCAGTGCCGATGCGCCGGCTGAAATGACGCCGGAAACGGCGGCGCAGACGGACCCTGCCGAACGGTCGGCCCGTATCGCCGCTCTGCCGGACGGTGCCGGAACGGCTGCACTGCTTGCTGCCGCCGAAGCCGGCGAAGGCCGGGCGCTGTTCGAAATCGCATCGCGCTACATGGAAGGTCGCGGCGTCGAAGAAAGCGTCGACCAGGCAGCACAATGGTATCTCGATGCCGCGCGGCAGGGGCTCGCCCCGGCGCAGTACCGGATCGGCAATTTCTACGAGCGCGGCACCGGCGTCGAACGCGATCCTGCAGAAGCTGCCCGCTGGTACCGCGAAGCGGCGCTGGGCGGCAATGTCAGCGCCATGCACAATCTTGCGGTACTGCACGCTTCCGGCGGCGTCGACGGCAATTCGGATTTCGACGAGGCTGCACGCTGGTTCGCCATGGCTGCGGAACACGGCGTCTCCGACAGCCAATTCAACCTGGCGGTACTCTATGCCCGTGGCAGCGGCGTCGAACAGGATCTCGGCCAGTCCTACAAATGGTTTGCCATCGCCGCCGATCAGGGTGATGCGGACGCGGCCAACAAGCGCGACGAAGTGGCAAATGCCATGACCCCGGAAGCGCTGGAACGGGCCCGCGCCGAGGTCGAACTTTGGGAACCGCAGGCAGTCGACCCTGCTTCCAATGCCGTCGAGCTGCCGGAAGAGTGGGGCGTTTCCCAGACCCGCACTGCGACAATCGACATGGCCGACGCTGTGCGCAACATCCAGCGCATTCTCAACGATCGCGGCTTCGATGCGGGCTCCCCGGATGGCGTCATCGGCGCAAAAACGACGGCAGCGATCCGCGCCTTCCAGGAAGCCAACGAGCTCGAGCCGACCGGCCGGATCGATGCGCCGCTCGTCGAAGCGCTGCTTGCCCAGACGGACGCTGGCTGAGCAATTTGGTCCCAAGGACGCCTTGAATTGACAGGGCGTTCCGAAACGCGCAGATGATCGTTCCACAATCGGTCGCGGTTGGGAGTTGGGCGCTGCGCCCGGCTTCGTCTTAACGGCGAATAAACCCTGTGCTGCCAACATTCCGGCTGACGTCGCACAGCCGGCCTATTGGCGTTCGGCCGATGCCTGGAGCAATTTCGCTTT
Source organism: Rhizobium sp. EC-SD404 (assembly GCF_902498825.1). Classification (NCBI taxonomy): domain Bacteria; kingdom Pseudomonadati; phylum Pseudomonadota; class Alphaproteobacteria; order Hyphomicrobiales; family Rhizobiaceae; genus Rhizobium; species Rhizobium sp. EC-SD404. Next base: position 3,891,505 of record NZ_LR701459.1, on the reverse strand, counting down.
TCGATAAGCGACCGGTTGCTCAAGGTGGTTGTACGACCGCGTTTTCGGACGGTGTGAACCGGTTCCCACGTCATCTGGAAACGCTCGAGATCCGTGCTGAGCGTTCAGGGGCAAGACGTGACCATCTACCTGCCGATCGCAGAATTATCGGTCAACATCTTCGTCATCCTCGGCATGGGCGCTGCGGTCGGATTCCTGTCGGGCATGTTCGGCATCGGCGGCGGCTTTCTCATCACACCGCTTTTGATCTTCTACAACATTCCTCCCGCGGTCGCCGTCGCCACCGGCGCAAACCAGGTTGTCGCGTCGTCCTTTTCCGGCTCGCTCTGGCATTTCAAGCGCGGCTCGCTCGATATCAAGCTTGGGGTCGTGCTGCTGATCGGCGGCATTGCCGGGGCGGGGCTCGGAATCTGGATATTCACGCTTCTGCGGCGGCTAGGTCAGCTCGATCTGATCGTCTCGCTGATGTACGTGCTGTTCTTGTCGGTCGTCGGAGGCCTGATGCTTTGGGAAAGCATCATTTCCCTCCGCCGTGCGGCGCGCAAGGAAACCGTGGCGCTTCGCAAGCCCGGCCAGCACATCTGGGTGCACCGGCTTCCAATGAAGATGCGCTTCAAGAAATCGAAGCTCTATCTCAGCGTCATCCCGGTCATCGCGCTCGGTTTCGCCATCGGCGTTCTTACGTCAGTGATGGGCGTCGGCGGCGGTTTCATCATGGTTCCGGCGATGATCTATCTCCTGCGCATCCCGACCAATGTCGTCATCGGGACGTCGCTGTTCCAGATCATCTTCGTCACGGCCTTCACCACCATCATGCAGGCGACGACCAACTATTCGGTCGATATCGTTCTGGCGTTTCTTCTGATGGTGGCAGGCGTCATCGGTGCGCAATACGGTGTGCGGGTCGGGCAGAAGCTGCGCGGCGAGCAGTTGCGGGCGCTTCTGGCTCTGCTTGTGCTCGCGGTCGGCATGCGTCTCGGCCTCGACCTCTTGCTGCCGCCCGACGAAGTGTATTCGGTGATCCTGGAAGAGGCGGCGTTCTAGATGACGCGGCTCGCAACATTTTTCGGGATCATCTTCTGCTTGTTTGCAGGGCAAGCGCTTGCCCAGCAACGTGAGCCCACCGAACGACTGGACATCGGCGTTTCGACCAACGAGATCGCGATCACCTCCGATTTTACGGGGGCAGACATCACCGTGTTCGGGGCGCTGGACAGTGCCGACCCGTTTTTGCTGGAGCTCGGCGAATACGACATCGTCGTTGCGTTGGTCGGCCCGCAGCGCCAGACGACCGTGTGGCGCAAAGAGCGCGTTCTCGGCATCTGGGTGAACCGTCGCTCGATGGAGTTCGAACCGGTCGCGGCATCCTATTCACTGTCGAGCACTCGCCCGGTGGAGCGGATCACCGATGCGATCGTGCTCGATCGTTATGAAATCGGGTCCAGCAACATCCGGCTGGTCCCGACCGGAGCCATCGGCGACGGCAGCAATATCGCAGTGTTTCGCGATGCGCTCCGACGCCTGAAGCAGACGAGCGGGCTTTATGAAGCCGCACCGCACGGCGTCGATTTCGTCAGTTCGAGCCTGTTTCGCGCATCCATCCGCCTGCCGGCCAACGTGCCGCTCGGCGACCACACGATCCGCGCCTATTTGTTCAAGAGCGGCAATTTCGTGATGGAGCGCGATCTTCCACTGCGCGTCGTGAAAACGGGGCTGGAGCAGTTCATCTATTCCGCGGCCTACGAGGACTCGTTGCTGTACGGCATCGTCTGCGTGGCGCTCGCCATGCTGACCGGCTGGCTCGGCAGCATCATCTTCCGCAAGAACTGAGTCTGACTTGTCGCGTTTCCGAACGGTGAACCGGTATCCACTTCACCTGGAAACGCTCATGCCTATCCGATCAGATTGGCGAAGCGCACCGAATAGAGGCGTTCGCGGCCGAGAAGATGGGCCGACAGCGTCGCGCGGTCGAACAGGCCCTGCATGGCGCGATGGCGCAGGTCGAGCCCGCCGGTGGTCACGCCGAAGGCCGGCATGACCAAGCGGGTGCCGTCGGAGGCGAAGCACGGGCGGCGCACCGCACGACCCCGGCGCACGACGCGCGCGGAGGGATGCAGATGACCGGCGATTTCGCCGCGGCATTCGGCGCGGCGTGCCGTGGGTTCGTGGCGGAAACACAAGCCGTCGACATAAAGCGCATCGGTCGCCTCGCCCGGCAAATTGGCCGGTCGCTCCGGATCGTGGTTGCCGGAAATCCAGAACCATTGCCGACCCGTCATGGCGTGGCGCAGTCGCTCCTCATAGATGGCAGGCATGTGGGCGGCGCCGACGCGGTCATGGAAACTGTCGCCAAGGCTGATCACGGCCTTCGGCTCGTAGCGCCGGATGGCCGCTTCCAAGAGGTCGAGGGTCGCGGCCGTATCGTAGGGCGGCAGCATCATGCCGCGCCGGGCGAAGGCCGCGCCTTTTTCCAGGTGCAGGTCGGACACGATCAAGGTGCCGCTTTTTTCCAGATAGGCCACGCCGAGCGCGTCGCACACGACCTCGACACCCGCGATCTCGATGGCGATCGTGCGGCCCGGCATGTCAGAATCGGCGGAGGAGAGCCGCAAGGCGGCATGGTGGTTCATGGTGGGGTCTGATCGTTCTCGGCTTGTTCGTCACAGACCGATACCCGATTCGCCCATGGCTTCAGCAATCAAATCTTCTGACGCCTCTTCGAGGATGGCGTCATTGGCCTCGCCGGCAACCGATTCCTTGCCGACTTCGAGCATGATCGGCACAGCGAGCGGCGAGATATGCGATAGCCGCTTCAGCACGATGTGCCCCTTGATGCGTGCGAGCATGTCGGACAGGCGCCGGATGTCGAGAAGCCCCGCCGCCGCGTCCGCGTGGGTCGCCTGCAGGAGGATGTGGTCCGGCTCATGGCTGCGCAGAACATCGTAGATAAGGTCGGATGAGACGGTGACCTGACGGCCGGTCTTTTCCTGGCCCGGGTGCCGGCGCTCGATCAGTCCTGAGATCACGGCGCACTGCCTGAAGGTCCGCTTGAGCAGCCAGGATTCCGCAAGCCATGCTTCGAGGTCGTCGCCCAGCATGTCCTCGTCGAAAAGATCGGACAGGGCCGGCCGGCGTTTGTCGAAAAGTTCGCCCATGTCCGACAGTGCCCAGATCGCCAAGGCATAGTCGGTGGCCACGAAACCGAGCGGCTTGGCACGTGCCCGCTCCAGGCGACGCGTCAGGAGCATCCCGAGCGTCTGGTGGGCGAGGCGGCCTTCGAAGGAATAGGCGACCATGTAGTGCCGCCGCCCCCTCGGAAAGGTCTCGATCAGCAGCTCGTCGCGCGACGGCAGGATCGATTTTTCCTTCTGGATCCGCAGCCAGTCGCCGACCTGATCTGGCAGCGCCCCCCATTGGGTGGGGTCGGCCAGCATGGCGCGCACTTGCTCCGCCAGATAGGTCGAGAGCGGAAACTTGCCGCCGGCATAGGTCGGAATCTTCGCGTCGGTGCTGGGTGACAGCGACACGATGCATTCGTTCTCGCGGATACCTTCGAAACGCAGGACGCGGCCGGAGAACAGGAACGTGTCGCCCGAGACCATCGTCTCGAGAAAGTATTCCTCGATCTTCCCGAGCGTCGGGCCGCCCCGCGCTGCCGTCACGCCGGCCTTTCCGCGCTTTACGAGCCGGACGTTGAGCGCCGGGGCCTCCACGATCGTCCCGACATTGAGGCGGTATTGCTGGGCGATGCGGGGATGGGAGACGCGCCACAGACCGTCGGCGGTCAGGCGGATCTTGGCATAGCGATCATAGGTCTTCAGCGCATAGCCGCCGGTCGCGACGAACTCCAGCACCCGGTCGAACGTGTCGCGTCCGACCTCCTGATAGGGCGAGGCGGAGGTGACTTCCGCAAAGAGCTCATCCGCATCGAAGGGTGCCGAGCAGGCCATTCCGAGGATGTGCTGGGCCAGAACGTCGAGTGCGCCCGCACCAATCGGGGGCGTGTCCTGGGCACCGAGATAGTTGGCGTCAAGCGCCGCCTGGCACTCCATCACCTCGAAGCGATTGGCCGGAACGAGGATCGCGCGGCTCGGCTCGTCCATGCGGTGATTGGCACGCCCGATCCGCTGGGCGAGCCGGCTTGCGCCCTTCGGCGCCCCCACATGGATGACGAGATCCACGTCGCCCCAATCGATGCCGAGATCGAGCGTGGAGGTCGCAACGACGGCGCGGAGCGCGTTGTCGGCCATCGCGGCTTCCACGCGCCTTCGCTGGCTGACATCCAGCGAGCCGTGATGCAGGGCGATCGGGAGATTGTCGTCGTTGACGTGCCAGAGCTCGCGGAACAGCATTTCCGCCTGGCTGCGCGTGTTGACGAAGAGCAGGGTCGTCTGATGGTCCTTGATGGCCTTGTAGACATCCGGGATCGCGTAACGGGCCGAATGGCCGGCCCAGGGCACGCGCTCATCCGACTGCAGGATGCTGATCAAGGGCTTCGCACCGCCGCTGACGACGATGCGTTCAGCCAGCCGGCGCTCACCGCCATCCTGCGCCACAAGCCAGCCCTGCAGTTCTTCCGGCTCCGCGACGGTGGCCGAGAGACCGATCGTCACGAGATCTGGGCGCAGGCGCCGAAGCCGCGCAAGGCCGAGTGCCAGGAGATGGCCGCGCTTCGAGGTCACAAGCGAATGCAACTCGTCGAAGATGACGTTCTTCAGGTTGGAAAAGAACCGATCGGCATCCGGCGAGGCGAGGAGAAGCGCCAGCTGCTCCGGGGTCGTCAGCAGAATGTCGGGTGGATTGGTCTTCTGGCGCGTGCGCTTGGTCTGCGAGGTGTCGCCGGTTCGCGTTTCGGTCCGGATCGGCAGTTTCATTTCGTCGACAGGGCGCGACAGGTTCCGTTCGATGTCGACGGCGAGGGCCTTGAGGGGCGAGATGTAGAGCGTGTGGATGCCGCTTTTCGCGGCGCCCGGCTTTGCGGGACCGCGATCGGCAAGATCGGTGAGGCTCGGGAGAAATCCGGCGAGCGTCTTGCCCGCTCCCGTAGGCGCGATGAGGAGAACCGATTTGCCAGATCGGACCGTTGCGAGCAATTCCAGTTGATGGGCGCGGGGCTGCCATCCGCGCGAGGCGAACCAGTCGATGAATTGGGCAGGCAGGGCAAATCCAGGCCCTTCGCCGTTCACCTCGAGTTGTGCTGCCAGTCGCGGGTCATGCTCCATGACCCTTTAAGGTAGGCCCGGCATGGTCGATCGCCAAGGCGCAGACGCTCAGTGCAGCACTTCCGTCGGCGCAATATCGGATGAGACCTCGATCAACGGCAGATCGGCCAGTGTCATGTCCGCTACCGAACGCCGACGCGCAACGATCAGAAGGCCAATGATCGTGTTCGTCCCGTCGCGGCGGATCGGCCCGCGCTCGGTCGCGACGATGTCGAAGCCGTGCCGCTCGAGAAGGGCGCGCAGATACGGTTCGCCGTGCCTGTAACGCAAGGATGGCTGCAATTGCCAGTCGACGTCGGCTGCGCCGTCCTCGACCGAAAAGGAGAAATAGCCGTTGGTCGCAATGATCGCGGCCGCCGTCGCGAAGACCGGCTCCAGATCGCCGAAATACATGAAGACGTCGGCGGCGGTGACGAGATCGGCCTTCAGCGCTTCATTTTCCGGCAGTGGCACGCCACCATCGCTAGGGCCGCTTGCGAGGTCTGCGGTTGCGAGCTGATCATAGACCGCCTTTTCCGCAGCCTTTGCCAGCATGCCCTTCGAGATGTCGTAGCCCTTCAGGAACGAGACGCGGCTGCGCAGGCGTTCGCCGAGAAGCCCGGTTCCGCAGCCGAGATCGACTGCAGTCTTGAAGCGGTCGGGCGCGTTGGCAACGATCAGCGCGGTCAGCTTCTCGGGGATCGAATAGGACAGGCCCTCGACGAGCGCCGCATCGAAGCGTTCGGCGTAGTCGTCGAACAGCCGCTCGACATAGGCGGCCGGGGGCTGGCTCGGCGCCTGTGCCTGGCCCAGCGCCGCGAGCTTCAGCCCGGCGCCGTAGATGTCCGTCGGTGCAAGACGCAGAACCTCGCGGAAGGCATCGCTCGCGGCTTCGAGACGTCCTGACTTTTCTTCAAGCACGCCGAGGGTGAAATGGCCTGCCGGCCATGAAGGCACGAGTTCGAGCGCCTGGCGCATGAGATCGGCAGCGGCCGCGAAGTCGCCGCCATCGGCGAGCATGCGCGCATAATCGGCGCGCCGATCGGCGACGAGATCGCCGGAGGAAAACGACAGTTGTGTCATGATGATCAAGCGCCAAAGGAGGACGGCGCGGGCTATGCGCGCACGGCGATGATTTGGCAAGCGCCTTTTCGCCACACCATGAGCGCCTTATCTAAGCACCATGCGCCCCGATGATCTGCTCAAGCCGCGCCCCGAGGGGCTCTATTGCCCGCCAGGAGATTTCTACATCGATCCGGTGCGCCCTGTGGAGCGCGCGCTGGTCACGCACGGCCATGCCGATCACGCCCGACCGGGCAATCAGAACGTGCTCGCCACCCGGCAGACGCTGGACATCATGGCGATCCGCTACGGCGAAGGCTTTGCGGCAAGCCGGCAGGAAGCGAAAATCGGGGAAACGCTGACGATCAACGGGGTCTCAGTCTCGTTCCATCCCGCCGGCCATGTGTTGGGATCGGCCCAGATCTGCGTCGAAAAGGACGGGCTCCGGATCGTTGCGTCCGGGGATTACAAGCCCCGACCCGACCCGACCTGCGCAGCCTTCGAACCGGTGCTCTGCGATGTCTTCATCACCGAAGCGACCTTCGCGCTGCCGGTGTTCCGGCACCCCGACGACCGCGAGGAGATCGCGAAGCTCCTGAAGTCCGTGCGACAGTTCCCCGAGCGCTCGCATCTCGTCGGCGCCTATGCGCTCGGCAAGGCGCAGCGGGTGATCCGCCTGATCCGCGACGCGGGCTATGATGAAACCATCTACATCCACGGCGCACTGAAGACGCTCTGCGACTATTACGAATCCCAAGGCATTGCGCTCGGATCGCTCGCACCGGCCACCGTCGACAACGGCAAGAAGGGTGATTTCGCCGGGGCGATCGTCGTCGGTCCGCCATCGGCCTTTGCCGATCGCTGGGCGCGGCGCTTTCCCGATCCGGTGTCCTGCTTCGCCTCGGGCTGGATGCGCGTGCGCCAGCGCGCCAAACAACGCGGCGTGGAGCTCCCCATCATACTTTCCGACCACGCCGACTGGGACGAATTGATCGAGACGATCACCGCCATCTCGCCGTCGGAAGTTTGGGTGACGCATGGGCGCGAAGAGGCGCTGGTTCGCTGGTGCGAGTTGAACGGTATTCGCGCTCGCCCGTTACATCTGGTCGGATACGAAGACGAGGCTGAGTGATGATTGGCAGACTTTTAAGAACGAGCGCCGTTCTGCTCACGGCTTGCCTGCAACCGGTGTCGGCGGCTTCGCCGGATGCCTGGGCCGCTTTTGCCGAGACGGTGGAACAGAAGTGCCGGGCGGTGGCCGAGAGCGAGATGGAGATCGAAACCGTTAGGGTCGATCCGTTCGGCAGCGAGACCTACGGTCTGGCGATCGTTTCCGGTCGGGTTGGCGAAGCGGCTGTCGAGCGCATCTGCGTGATGGACAAGCGGAGCGAGGAGGCCGAACTTGGCGGCGAATTGCCGGCGACTGCGGCAACGAGCGCCGCTCTCGGATTTCTGGCGAGCGAGGATCGGGCCGACCTCGACACGATGCGGGCGGCTGCGGACCGGACATTGGCCGAGATCGTATCGAGCGGCGAGCCGCTTGACGCCGGCGCCATGGACGCTGCTGAAAACGCGTTAACGGGACTCAACGACACGTTTTCGGCCATCGCGCTGTCCCCAGGGGCCTATGCGTGCACGGTTTATTGGTACGGTTTCTTGGACCAGGGCGCGCGCCGGGTTGGCGACCATCGCTGCCGGGTCACCGAAGTCGAGATCGGGACAATCGTCGAGAAGATTTCGGGTGAGCGCCTCGCCGCCAATCTCGTGGCAGATGGCGACCGAACGGTCTATGTCGGCCGCACGTTTCTCGAAGGCCAGAGCGAAAACGCTTACGACGCGACCAACCCCGCCAATGCCGGCAATTCCAATTTCGGCAACAAGGTGGGCCTCGCGGCGCAATTGGGCGAAAGCGTCTACCTGATTTCGACGCAGGCGCGCGGAATGCAGCCCAAGGACGATACTTTTTTTGAAATCATCGCCCTGACGCCCGCGCCGTGATCCGATGAAGCGCTTTGCCGAACTTCTCGATCGCTTGCTTCTGACCCCGTCGCGCAACGGCAAGCTCACGCTGCTCGTCGACTATTTCAAGTCGGTGCCGGACCCTGAGCGGGGACTGGCTCTTGCCGCGATCACGCGCGACCTGTCGATCGCCTCGGTGAAGCCGGCGATGCTGCGGGCGCTGGTCGAGGAGCGGATCGATCCGATCCTGTTCGGCTATTCCTATGATTATGTCGGCGATCTGGCCGAGACGATCGCGCTCATCTGGCCGACCGAGGCGAGCGCGCTTGACCGGCGAAACGATGTGCCGACACTTTCGGAAGTGGTGCAGACGCTGGATGCGACGAGCCGGGCGAAGGCTCCGGCCGTGATGGCGGACTGGCTTGATCGCCTCGACGCTTCGGGCCGTTATGCGTTGATCAAGCTGGCGACCGGGGGCTTGCGCATCGGCGTGTCGTCGCGGCTCGCCAAACAGGCGCTCGCGGATTTCGGCAAGGTCGACGTGGTCGAGATCGAGGAACTCTGGCACGGGTTGACGCTGCCTTATCTGGAGCTTTTTGCGTGGCTTGAGGGCCATGCGCCAAAGCCCGAAAGCCTCGCCGCCGCTCCCTTCCGGCCGGTGATGCTTGCCACTGCCATCGAGGATGGGGACCTCGACAAGCTGAACCCTGCCGATTACGCGGCCGAATGGAAGTGGGACGGCATCCGGGTACAGGCGACATCGGAGCGCGGCGTGCGCCGGCTTTATACGCGCACCGGCGACGACATCTCCGGCACATTTCCCGATATTCTCGAGGCGCTCGATTTCGAAGGCGCGATGGACGGCGAACTGCTCGTCGGCCACAGCCCCGACCTGGCAGCGGGCAAGCAGGGCCCGGTCGAAATCGGCACCTTCGGCGACCTGCAGCAGCGATTGAACCGAAAAGCCGTCACCACGAAGACGATGGAAGCCTATCCGGCCTTCATCCGCGCCTACGATCTGATGCAGGACGGCAGCGAAGATCTTCGGGCGGCCCCGTTTCGCGAGCGGCGGGCACGTCTCGAAGCCTTCGTGCTGGGGCTCGATCCCACGCGGTTCGATATTTCGCCGCTCGTCGAATTCACCGAATGGCAGCAGATCGTCGATTTTCGCACCGAGCCCCCGCACCCGATCATCGAAGGGCTTATGCTGAAGCGGTGGGATAGCGCCTATGTTCCGGGCCGCCCCCGCGGGCCCTGGTTCAAATGGAAGCGCGAACCGTTCACCATCGATGCCGTGCTGATGTATGCGCAGCGCGGTCATGGAAAGCGGTCGAGCTTCTATTCCGATTACACGTTCGGTGTCTGGAAGGGCGATACGCCGGAAACCGGCGAGCTCGTGCCTGTCGGCAAGGCCTATTTCGGCTTTACGGACGATGAATTGAAGCTGATCGACAAATTCGTACGCGACAACACGATCGATCGCTACGGGCCGGTGCGCTCGGTGAAAGCGACGCCCGAGGTGGGGCTGGTTCTGGAGATCGCGTTCGAGGGGCTGAACCGCTCCGCTCGGCACAAATCGGGCGTGGCGATGCGCTTTCCGCGCATATCGCGGCTGCGCTGGGACAAGCCGGCGCGCGAGGCCGATCGCCTGGAAACGCTGGAACGCATGCTGGACTGAGGAAGCGCCTTGCCAAAGCCGCAAAGGCTTCATACCTCGCCAGCAGTGGGACGAGCTGACAGCTTTGGAAAGGCACCAATGTCGGGCAGGGTGACACGGTTTTTGGGCGACACGCCGGGGCGGACGCTGGTCAAGCTTCTCGTCGTCTCCTTCATCGTTGGCGTCGTGATGAACGTGATGGGCTGGTATCCGCAGGATATCTACTACTTCATCCGTGATTTCGCGCTCTATCTCTGGGATCTTGGTTTCGATGCCTTCGGCAGCGTCGGCAACTACCTGATCCTCGGCGCTATGGTGGTCATCCCCGTCTTCATCATCCTGCGTATCGTCAGCTACCGGAACTGATCTTTCCATGCAGACCAGACGTTTCGTGCTTCTCGGAAGCGGCGCGACCGGGCTTGCGCTGATTGCAGGGTGCTCGACACTCGGCAACCGCAGTTCGATCCCGGGCCGCGTCGTCACCATGGACGCAATCGAGCGGGTGAATGCCTTTCGTGTTGCCAACGGCCGCACACCGCTGCGCCACGATGCGCGCGCTTCGGAAGCGGCGCTTTCCCACGCCCGGACGATGGCCGAGAACCGCCGGATGGCGCACAATATCGGTGTCGGCGCGGATTTCGTGCAGCGCATGAAGGGGCAGGACGTGGCCCTGCCGGCCGCGGAAAACATCGCGACGGGGCAGGCGAATGTCGATCGCGCGCTGCTCGCCTGGGAAGTCTCGGCAAGCCACCGTGCCAATACGCTCGATCCCCGCTTCACCGGGCTTGGCGTCGCCATGGCGCAGGATACGGAGAATGGCGGAGATCCCTATTGGGCGATGGTTCTGTCTGGCGGCTGAGCGTTTCTACAGCACTCAGTAACTGGCGTTGCCGGACCCTTGGTCGACGATCGGCGTCGCCACCGCGGCGTAGAGGCTCGCATCGGCGTAAAACACGCGGCGCGCATTTTCTTCGAGATGCATGCCGACCGAAAGATTGACGTAGCGATTGACCCCGATCCTCGTGTCGAGCACGCCGTCCGCCGCGCCGTTCAGCATGATCCCGGTGGTCGTTCCATCGGAATTGCCGACGCGGCTCGCATCCTGAAACTTGTTGCCGTCGATCCAGCCGTATTGCGAGGCAGCGTCGCCGACTTCCGCGATCAGGCCGGTCCAGCTCGTATTCGGCTGCTCCACCAGGAGATCGTTGCCCGTCACGATGAAGTCTCGGGCGCGCATGAGGCGCATGCCTGTCCTGAAGGTCTGGAAGTGGCCGTTGGTGATCCAGAAGAGCGGCTTGCCGGCATTGCCGCCGTCCAGCGGGTGTTCGTCCGCCTCGACGAGCACGCCTTCGTCGCAGCCGACGGCGGAGTGCTTGTCGATGGTGATGCCTTCATGGGTCCCGATAAGGTGGACCCCGCAGCCGGCGAAATAGGCCTGGCAATTCTCAATGGTGAAATCGACCGGATGGCTCTCCCCGTCACCCTCGGCAGCGATCGCGCTCCCTTGGCGCTCGCCGGGAACGACGTTGCGGACGCCGTTGTGGATGCAGCCGCGCACCACACCGTGCCGCTGATTGACGAGGCGAATACCGGTGCGAAAGCCGCGATCTTGATCGGTCGCGCTCGTGTGCACGTTGGTGATGTCGAAGGTGCGATAGACCGAGCCGGTTCCGCCGCTCGCCGTCACGGTGAGCGCACCATGCGGCGTCCCGGCAACCCCTGACAGCAGCCCGAAATCGCGCGCAGTCAGCGCGTTGCCGGTCGAAATGCCGATCTCGCCGCAGTCGAAGTGCAGCGCGTCGCCTTCGGCGTGATCGACGATGAAATGGTCGCGGCCAAGGCCCTGCAGCATGCTCGGCTGCTCGGTGAAGCCAGTGCCGAAGACGATCGGTTCAGTTAGCCGGTAGGTGCCGACCAGCGCCACGCCAAACCCCGAATGCAAGGCACGGCGAACGGCATCCGTATCGTCGGCCACGCCGTCGCCCACGGCGCCAAAGTTTTCGGGCGCCGTCCAGCCGGGAAAGGTGGCAGTCTGACGTTCGGGAGCGCGTTGGGCCCAGACGTGTGGCGTGCCGAGCAGCAGAGCTGTCGCCGCGCCGGCGCCTGACCCGAGGAGCGTGCGGCGCGTGAATTGAGTGTCTCCGGTCATAGGGTTATGCCGCTCCTGCAGTCTCAGACGAATTCACGGGCGACGCGAAAGAGTGTCGCGTGGCGTTCGGCGACCGCATCGACATCCTTGCCGTAGCCGCCGCCGATGACGCCGCAGACGGGCACGCCGCGTTGCCGGAAGAAGCCGATCACAGCGCGATCGCGCCGCTTCAGGCCCCCGTCGGTCAAGGACAGCCGGCCGAGCCTGTCGTCGGCGTGGGGATCGACGCCTGCGTTGTAGAACACGATATCGGGTCGTGGTCCAAGAAATGCGCGCGCCAGCGTATCCTCCACGATTTCCAGATAGGCATCGTCGCGGACCTTGTCGGGCAGCGCGACATCCATGTCCGAGGGCACCTTGTCGTTCGGGTAGTTCCGCTCGGCATGGACCGACACCGTGAAAACACGGGGCTCGTCGCGAAAGATGTCGGCAGTTCCGTCGCCCTGGTGCACGTCTAGATCGATCACCATGGCTCGGCGGATCGCTCCTTCTTCGAGAAGCTTCGAGGCCGCGACGCCGACATCGTTGAAGGTGCAGAAGCCGGCGCCATGGGCGCGCCGTGCGTGGTGGCTGCCGCCGGCGGTGTTGCAGGCGAGGCCGGTTTCGAGCGCAATGCGTGCTGCCAGAAGCGTGCCGGACGTTGCGGCCCGCGCACGCCGCGATACGCGCTCGTTGACCGGAAAGCCGATGGCTTTCTCAATGGGTTCGGGCACGGCAACGGCAAAAACCTGCGCCACATAGGCCGGGTCGTGAGCGAGCGCGAAGACCTCCTGCGGTTCGATCCCGGGCACCTCATGGCCCTGTTCGAGGAGGCCATCGCGTCTCAGAATCTCGATCAGCCGGGTGTATTTGCCCATGGGAAAGCGATGGTCGGCAGGAAACCGCGCATCGTAGTCGGGCGTGTGGACGATCGGAAGCACCATCAGAGACCCGATATAGTGGAAGCTGGCTGCAGGTGAAGTGCTGGCGAGCCTTCAATGCGCTTGAGCGGCATAGGCCCGCAGCCGCTTCTCTCTTTCCCTGAAACGATCTAGGGGAGGTGCGACATTCGCTTCGCTCAAGGTCGCTTTCTTGTCGCCCAACCCACCGATTTCCAATGTGTCCGATACCCGGCCGTTCGAGGTGACCAGCCGATCGGTACTCGCGATCGCGCTGCCGATGACGCTTGCTTTCATGACGACGCCGCTGATCGGACTGACCGATACGGCGATCGTCGGCCAGTCGGGAGAGGCCGCGCCGCTTGGCGGCCTTGCGATCGGGGCCATCATCTTTGATTTCGTGTTCGTCAGCTGCAATTTCCTGCGCGCGGCAACCACCGGGCTGGTCGCGCAATCGGCAGGGCGCGGCGATGTCGGCGAGGAACAGACGATCTTTTGGCGCGCGCTGATCCTCGCGCTCGGAATCGGCATCATCTTCGTGCTGCTCGCGCCGTGGATCACCGGCGCGGGGCTGGCCTTCATGGAGCCGAGCGCTGATGTGCGCGCCGCTGCCGAAACCTATATGGCGATCCGGTTTCTCTCGGCCCCGGCGGCGCTCGCGAACTACGCGATCCTGGGATTTGTCCTCGGTCGCGGCGAAGCCAAGATCGGGCTCGGTTTGCAGGTGGTGATCAACGGCGCCAGCATCGCCCTGTCGCTCCATCTCGGCGTGGTGCTGGATTGGGGCATTGCAGGCGTCGCCTGGGGAACGGTTGCGGCCGAATGCATTGGCGCGATTTGTGGCTTTGCGATCATCGTCGGGCGCTTTTCACGTCACGCACGGCCCGGCTGGCTGTCGCTTTTCGATCGGAAGGCGCTCGCTGCGCTGATGGCGCTCAATCGCGACATCATGATCCGTTCGCTGTCGCTTCTCATCGCTTTCGCGCTGTTCACGCGCACCGGAGCCCAATTCGGACCGGTCACGCTGGCAGCCAATGCCGTCCTGCTCAACTTTTTCATGATCGCCGGGTTTTATCTCGATGGCTTGGCGACGGCGTCCGAGCAGATCGTCGGTCGCTCGATCGGCGCGATGCATCGGCCGGCTTTCGACAAAGCCATCCGACTGACGGTGATGTGGGGCTTTGCCCTTTCGGCCATTGCAGCCGCGTTCTTTCTGCTGGCCGGGCCGGCGCTGATCGACATCGTCACCACCGCGTCGGACGTGCGCGAGGCCGCTCGAATCTATCTTCCATGGGCGGCGCTGACCGGGCTTGCCGGCGTGCTGGCATTTCAGATGGACGGTGTCTTCATCGGAGCGACATGGTCGCGCGATATGCGCAACATGATGGTTCTGTCGCTGATTGCTTTCGTCGCGATGGTCTGGTTCGTCGTGCCGTTGGCGGGCAATCACGGGCTTTGGGCCGCGTTCAACCTGTTCCTTGGGCTGCGCGGCATTTCGCTCTATCTGCTGGTGCCAAGGCGCGCATCGGCGACCTTCAGGCGGTGAGCGCGAGATCCGCCCAGGCATCCACTTCGGTATCGCGGTAATCGGCGATGACGGCGACGCCGTCGGCATCGAGGCGTTCCACCAGGCCTTTGGTGATGTCGTGCGCGATCGCCGGGCCGCGATAGATGAGGCCTGTGTAGAGTTGCACCAGATCGGCACCTGCCTTGATCTTCGTCAGGGCCGCTTCTGCAGAATCGACGCCGCCGACGCCGATGAGAACGAGGCTCGTTCCGACACGCCGACGCAGCCGGGCCAGCATGATGGTGGAGCGCTCAAATAGCGGGCGACCGGAAAGACCGCCCGTCTCGCGTGCCTTGTCGCTCTCGGTCAGTCCATCGCGCGACAGGGTCGTGTTGGACACGATGACGCCTTCGATGGCATGGGCCAGCGCCATTTCCGCGACATCGTCGAGCGCGGCTTCGTCCAGATCCGGCGCGATCTTGAGGAACACCGACAGACGCTTGCCCGTGATGCTGGCGGCAGCCTCGCGTGCAGCGGTCACCGATTTCAGCAGTTCGGCCAGGCTTTCGCGCGCCTGCAGGTCGCGCAGGCCGGGTGTGTTCGGTGACGAGACATTGATCGTGAAGTAGTCGGCGACGGTGGCGAAGGTCTTGATGCCGGCGGCGTAGTCGGCGACGCGATCGTCGCTGTCCTTGTTGGCGCCGATGTTCACGCCAACGATGCCGGCCCGCCGCGAGCGCTTCTTGAGCCTGGCTAACGCAGCTTCATGCCCCTGATTGTTGAAGCCGAGCCGGTTGATCACGGCTTCGTCCTCCGGCAGCCGGAAGATGCGGGGCTGCGGATTGCCAGCCTGCGGCTTCGGGGTCACGGTGCCGATCTCGACGAAGCCGAAGCCGAGCTTCAGAAGGGCATTCGGGACTTCCGCATCCTTGTCGAAGCCGGCGGCCATGCCGATCGGGTTCGGAAGGACAAGATTGGCGACGCGGGTCTCGAGCCGCTTGTCGCGCATCGGGGGAGGCGACGGCACCAGGCCTGCCGACAGCGCTTTGATGGCAAGCCCGTGCGCCGTTTCCGGCTGCAACAGGAACAGAAGCTGACGGCCGATATCGGCGGTGAAAGACATCAGGCGTCCAGTACCGGAAAAACGTGGGCGCCGTCGGACCCGAGCGGCAACGGCTTGACCCACAGGACAGCGGACAGTTCCAGCGGCGTGTAGAGATGTGGAAAGAGCTGCCCGCCGCGGGACGGTTCGTAGAGCAACTGATCGCCAAGCTGCGCAGGGTCGATGGCAACGAGCACCAGGTCGTCCTGGCCATGAAAATGCTTGGCTGCCGTCTCGCGTACCTGATCGGCTGTCGAAAAATGGATATAGCCATCGATGAGATCGATCGGCGCACCGACGAATTTGCCGGCCGCTTCAGCTGCTTCCCAAAGCGGGCGCGGCGCGATCTTGTAGATCGGTGCTGTCATGCGGGTCCCTTCGCGTGTAACGATCCGGATATCCTATTTCGGACGCGTTTCAATGGGCATAGTGGCCGAGATTAAGCAATTGGAGGCGACGATGTTGCACAAATTTCCCGCCGCCGCACTGATCGTCGGCGTTTTGGCCGGTCCTGCCGTCGCGCAGGAAGACGGGCGCTACTCGATGGAGCGTACCGAAGACGGGTTCGTGCGCATGGATCGGCAGACCGGCGAGGTCTCCGTCTGCCGCGAGCAGGGAGAGGATCTCGTGTGCCGTCTGGCGGCCGACGATCGTCAGGCCTTTGAGACGGACCTCGACGCATTGTCGGATCGCGTCACGGCGCTGGAGGAGCGGATCGGACAGATGTCCTCGGCCGATTTGCCTCCAGACGAAGAGATCGACCGCGCCATGGGCATCATGGAAAGCTTCATGCGCCGCTTCTTCGGCATGATTCAGGAATTCCAGCAGGAGCTGGGCACCACCGAAGACGGAACCCGCACCTGATCGCTTACCTCGACAAGACCGCGTCGATCCGGCTGTTGATGAAGGTCTCGATCCGAGCGTGACTGGCTTCGGCCAAGCGTGTCTCGAAGCTCTGGAAGACGTGGCATCCGCCCGGAGCGATATCGATCTCGGTCAAGTTGCCGGCAGCCAGCCAGCGGGACGCCATGAACAGCGTGTCGTCGATGAGGAGATCGGCGGTGCCGCAGGAAAACAGCGCAGGCGGCATGTCGGTCAGATCCGCGTAAAGCGGGGACACTGCCGGATCGCGCCGGTCGACCGTCGTCGGCACGAAATGCTCGACGAATTTCTCGACGTCCCTGGTGTTGAGGATAAGCTTGTCGGTTCCCCAGTTGCGCACGCTCGGTGTCAGAGACAGATCGAAGCAACCCGCCGTCAGATTGGCGGCTGCGAACGGCGTCAGACGGTAGCGATCACGCAGCGCGATCAGAACCGCCACGGCGAGATGCGCGCCGGCCGATTCACCGCCGATCACGAGAACGGACCGCTCGAAATCCGCTCCGCCTTCGCCGTTGAGCCACAGGGCAGCCGTCAGGCAATCGTCGATGGCAGCGGGAAAGGGGTGTTCGGGCGCAAGCCGGTAGTCGACCGAGATCGCCGACAAGCCTGTCACTTCGACCAGGCGCCGCAAACGAACGTCGTTCTCGCGCGCCGTTCCCATCACCCATCCACCGCCGTGGAAATGCAGATAGGTGCCGCGCGGGGCCCGCGTCAGCGGATGCATGACGCGCAGTCCGATCGGATTTCCGTCGTCCCCCTCGATCGTCAGTTCGATCGTGTGGCTGTCGGGCGGCGGCAGTGGAAAGGACCCGCGTCCGGCAGCGCGCGCCTTTCTGATCTCCGGCAGGCTGAACGACCAGATGTCGGGCGCCGCGGCCAGCCGCGCCAGGATGCTCTCATTCAGCGCGCGTGTTTCCTCATCGATGCTTTCGGGCGCGAAAATTTCGGGGCCCGGCCAATCCATCGATCTCATCACACACCTCATCCCGCACTGTCGCTCTCGTCGCTCCGCACCATATGGCTGCATTCACGGATGGCAATGGATCGTACGAACGGGGAGAGTCGGAAATGCGGATCATAATTGGATTGTTCGGGCTGGCATTCGGGCTGCTCATCGTCTGGGCGAGCCTCACGGGCGATTTCTGGGCGACGGGCAGCTTTCTCACCTCCGATCCCTGGGGGATCGTCTCACTCGTGGATCTCTATCTGGGCCTCTTTCTTTTCGGTGTGATCATCGCGCTCGTCGAGCGGCGACCGCTGCTCGTTCTTCTTTGGTGCGTGCCGCTTCCATTTCTCGGGAATCTCTGGACCGCCCTCTGGTTCGTGGTGCGTTGGCGCAAAATCCGGGAGTGGGCCGGCCATGCGATTGCGTCCGTTCGTGGACAAGGCCAGAAAGCGCTTTGAACGCAGGGCGTTCGCGTCTAGCATTAGCGTCCAGTGTCGGCGCCCGGGCGGAGGTCTAACCGAAGCGCCGTCGGGAGGGGCATTTGACTTCGAACACGACAATCATCATCGCCGATGACCACCCGCTGTTTCGCGGCGCATTGCGGCAGGCGCTCAATGGATTGGGTGACGCCGTCGAGATCGTCGAGTCTGGCGATTTCGACGCGACGCGGCAGGCGGTTCTCGACAATCCCGATGCCGACATCATGCTGCTCGATCTCGCCATGCCGGGCGTAAGCGGCCTTTCGGGGCTCATATCCCTGCGTGCGGAGTTCGTCAGCCTCCCGGTCGTGATCGTGTCGGCTTCGGACGATGGCGCGACGATCCGGCGCGTGCTCGATCTCGGTGCATCTGGCTTCATCCCGAAATCCGCCAGCATCGAAGACATCCGCGCTGCCGTGCGCGCTGTGCTGGATGGCGAAGTCTGGGTTCCAGCATCGATCGATGTGGCCGAGGAAGCGGACACCGAAGTCCAGGATCTCATCCGCCGCCTGCAAACGCTCACTCCCCAGCAGAGCCGAGTGCTCGGCATGCTGGCCGAAGGCCTGCTGAACAAGCAGATCGCCTACGAACTCAGCGTTTCGGAAGCCACGATCAAGGCCCATGTGTCAGCGGTTTTACAGAAGCTCGGCGTCGACAGCCGCACACAGGCGGTCATCCAGCTGTCGCGCATCGGTATGGGCGGATTGAACGCGCTTCCCGAAAGCGCTTCGACGCACTGACGCGCTATTCCGCCGCCTGACGACGCGAAGCGGCGATCCGGGTCAGGAAGGCACGCAGCGCCGCGGGACGCACCGGCTTGTTCTGGATGGCGATGCCCTCGGCGTCCGCCATGGTCCGCACCTCGACCGTTCGATCTGCGGTGACCATCAGCGCCGGCAAATCGGCCGCGAAATGCTTGCGCAGGCGGATGACCGCCCCGATGCCATCGCCATCATCCAGATGATAATCGACGATCAGCGCTTCTGGCACCGGATGAGTGGGCGAGAGCGCATCGATATCGGCGATCGAATGCAACCCCGAGACTGAGCAGCCCCAACCCGAGAGCAAGGTGATCATGCCTTCGGTGATCCGCTTTTCGTTGTCCAGCACGAGAACGCGCAAGCCACCGAGGCTCGTCATCGGCCGCATGTCTTGGCCACCGATCTTCTCCGCGGTCGCCACGCGGCTGGTCTTCTCAACCGGGACCGTGACACGGAAATCGGTGCCGCGTCCTGACACGGAGCTGAGGCTGACGCGGTGATTGAGCACGCGCGCCATGCGATCGACGATGGAGAGGCCGAGACCGAGGCCGCTGGCGGTGCGTATGCCTTCTTCGAGCCGGGCGAATTCCTTGAAGACGGTGCGGAATTTGGAGGACGGGATGCCGATGCCCGTATCGATCACCTGGATCTCGACGTCTTTGCCCCGGCGACGCGCGCCGACGACGACGCCACCGCTCTTGGTGTATTTGAGTGCGTTCGAGACGAGATTCTGGATCAGGCGGCGCAGCAGGTTGGGGTCGGTTCTCACGACGAGCGACGTCTTCATCACCTTGAAACGCAGATTGCCGGCGGTCGCCACCGGCGCGAAGTCCGTTTCAATGCGACGGAAGAGTTCATCGAGGGCCACGACGGAGAACCGTGGCTTCATCGCTCCGGTATCAAGACGGGAGATATCCAGCACGGCGCCGAGAATCGATTCCACGGAATCGAGTGAGGAATCGATGTTGGTGGCGAGGTCCCGGTTCGCCGTATCGTCGAGGCGTTCGACCAGGGCGGACGAATAGAGCCGGGCGGCATTGAGCGGCTGGAGAATGTCGTGGCCGGCTGCTGCGAGGAAGCGGGTCTTGCCGATGTTGGCCTCTTCTGCAGTTGCTCGTGCTTCCGCCAATTGCTCGTTCACTTGCGTCAGCTCGAAGGTGCGCTCGGCGACGCGCTGCTCCAGCGTTTCGTTGATCTGCTTGAGGGCGATATCGGCCTTCACGCGCTGCGTGATGTCGGCGTAGGTGGTGACGATGCCCTTGTCCGGCATCGGGTTTGACCGGATTTCGATGATGCGGCCGAGGCTTTCGAGCTCGAGCGCGAAGGCCTTGTCCATCACCATGAAGTCGGCCAGCACCTTGTCGGCCTGTTTCGGCTCGATATCGCCGCGCTCCTTCATGATCGCGATGATTTCGCGCAGAGGAAACCCGACCTGTCCGACGGCTTCGGGCAATCCGAGCAGATCGCGAAAGCGCGTGTTCCACACGGTCAGCCGGCTGAGATGGTCGAAGACCGTGATGCCTTGGTCCATCTGGCCGAGCGCCGTCTGCAACAGGTCGCGATTGTATTGCAGCGCTTCCGACGCCTCGTCGAGAAGCCTCGCCGTGGCGGCTGAGGTGTCATCGTGCTTCTGGAACAGCAGAGACAACACCAGGCGCGAGGATGCGGAGCCGATGGCGCTGCCTAGCAGCTGTTCGGCAAACCGCACCAGGCCCATGTCCACCGCCGACTGGGGTTCCAGCCAGCGGCCGGTCGTCGTCTCGTAGGTATGGAAGGAACGTTCCGTGCGCCGCTCGCCCAGATAACGCGCGATGGTGGTCTTCAGATCCTTGACGGTCACCTTGGTGGACCAGCGGCCGGAGGCGGGGTTCGCCAGCGAGCGCTGGGGAATGAAGACGTTCGCCTGCAGCCGCTCGAGCGGCTTGAGATCACGCGACAGGGATCCGGCGACATAGAGCAGGATATTGAGGCCGAGGCTCAAGACGGTTGCGTTCAATAGCGGATCGGCCATGGCCGGCGAAGTGGCGTCCATTCCCGGAAGCAGGAAACTCAGGATCTGGGCCGACAGGACGGTCTGCTCCGGCCCGCCGAGGCTCGGGATGAACAGGAGATAGAACCAGACAAGCGTCCCGCCGATCAGGCCAGCCACGACACCGCGAGCATTCGCGCCGCGCCAGATGAGGCCACCGAAAAGCGCTGGCGCGAGTTGGGCGATCGCGGCGAAGGACAGAAGGCCGATGGACGCCAATCCACCGCTGACATCGGAAGCGCGGAAATAGCAGTAGCCGAGGAACACGGTGAAGAAGATGGCTGTTCGACGGATGCGCAGGATCGTCAGGGAGGCATCGCGGCCGGCGATCGAGCGGCGGAACGAACTCTGGCGCAACAGCACCGGCATGACGATGTCGTTGGAGATCATGATCGAAATCGCGACCGAGGCGACGATGACCATCGCAGTCGCTGCCGAAAACCCGCCGATGAAGGTGATGAGCGTAAGCTCCGGGACATCGAAAGCGAGCGGCAGGGAAAGCAGATACAAATCGACGTCTCCGCCGCCGTCGAAGACGATGAGGCCGGCGAGCGCGACCGGCAACACGAAGAGATTGATGGCGATCAGATAGGCCGGGAACAGGAAGGCTGCGGTCTTCAGTTCGTCGTGGGTGCGGTTTTCCACGACGGTCACATGGAACTGGCGCGGCAGGAGGATGATCGCGAAGGCCGACAGCACGGTCAGCAGGATCCAACGGCCGAGCGAGGTTTCGTAGGCCATGGCTTCGACGGCCTGGGCGTTCATCTGTGCGGCTTCGAACAGCGCCCCGGGGGAATCGAAGATCCAATAGACGACGAAGAGGCCGACCATGGTGAAAGCGATGAGCTTGACGACCGATTCCATGGCGATGGCGAGGATCAGGCCATCCTGGTGCTCGGTCGCGTCCGTATGGCGGGTGCCGAAGATCACGGCGAAGACGGCGAGCATTCCGGCGACGACCAGCGATATTTCGGTGACGAGGAAGGACTCGCGAATGCCGCCGGCGCCATTTGCATTGACGATGGCCGTCACGCTGCTGGAAACGGCCTTGAGCTGCAGGGCGATGTAGGGGACGGCGCTGATAACGGCGATCAAGGCGACGATGCCGGCAACCAGCGGGTTCTTGCCGTAGCGCGCCGCTATAAAATCGGCGATGGAGGTGATCTTTTCCGCCTTGGCGAGGCGCACGATGCGCCGGATGACGGGAAAGCCGATCGTGAACATCAGGATCGGGCCGATATAGATCCCGAGAAATTCAAGGCCGCGCTCCGTTGCGAGCCCCACGGAGCCGAAATAGGTCCAGGACGTGCAGTAGATCGCGAGGCTCAGCGCAAAAATGACGGGCCGGCCGGCAAGCCGCCGCTTGGGGCGCATGCCGATCTTGTCGCCATAGGTCGCAATGGCGAAAAGCAGCAGCATGTAAAACAGCGCCGAACAGAAAATGACCCAGCCGGCGACCATTCAACCTCCCCAATCGCCCTGTCGTCATAGACAGACATACCGTCGATGACTACAAGAAAGCATATCGCGATCCGGACTTCGCGCAAATCATGCGAAAGACGGTGCGCAACTCATACCGCATGCGCGAAACCGTATCGTGGTGCACCATTGCTTGTGATAATTCTGCGCGAGGCCGGTTCCAGCACGCCGGCCTGGTCGAAGGGTTTCCGACCGCCAACGGAGGGTAGTCAATGCTGAACGAGTTCAAGGAGTTTATTGCCCGTGGCAACGTCATGGACCTGGCAGTCGGTGTCATCATCGGCGGAGCCTTCGGTCTGATCGTTTCCTCGGTTGTCGATGATGTCGTCATGCCGCTCGTTGGAGCGGTTCTCGGCTCGGGCGTCGATTTTTCGAACTACTTCATTCCGCTGTCGTCCGACGTCACGGCCAACACGCTGGCAGCCGCCCGCGAGCAGGGCGCGGTTCTCGCATACGGTAACTTCCTCACGGTCTTGATCAATTTCGTCATCCTCGCCTTCATCATCTTCCTGATGGTCAAGGGCGTGAACCGGCTTCGCCGCAAGCAGGAAGACCCGGCGCAAGACATCGCTCCGCCCGCCGATATCCTGCTTCTGACCGAGATCAGGGACCTGCTGAAGAGGTAGGTTCGTCCATCATCGGCATCGATCCGTCGATCAGTGCTTATGACGTGTGCACCGCCTCGAATCGCGATAGGCAATGCCGATCAAGAGGCGGAGCACATTCATGTCCCTTATGGACCATCTGAGCCCGATCGCGCATTCCGTGCCGGAAAGCGGGATTGTCGAAGTCGTCAATCACGGGCGAGGCCGTGAAGGGCTGATTGCGCTTTGGGTCGGCGAGGGGGACCAGCCGACACCGGCGTTCATCTCAGAGGCCGCGTCGGCCTCGCTGACGCGCGGCGAGACGTTCTACACCTGGCAGCGTGGCATCCCCAATCTGCGGCAGGAACTGGCGCGCTACCATGCTCGCCATTTTGGCGCATCTTTCGACGCGAACGAGTTCTACGTCACAGTTTCCGGCATGCAGGCGATCCGCATCGGCCTGGAAGCGATCGTTCCGGCAGGATCAGAGGTGCTCTACCTGTCGCCGGCCTGGCCGAACTTCCCGGCGGCGGTAACCATCAGCGGGTCACAGCCGGTGCCTGTGCTTCTCGAGTTCACCGAGCGGGGCTGGAGCCTCGATATCGGCAAGCTCGAAGCGTCCATCACGCCGCGTACCAAGGCGATCTTCGTCAACTCGCCGTCCAACCCGACCGGCTGGAGCGCGTCGACCGACGATCTCAAGCAGATCCTCGATCTCGCGCGGCGCCACGGCCTGTGGATCATGGCGGACGAAATCTATTCGCGCTTTTACTATGCCGGCGGTCGCGCGCCGTCCTTCTTCGACATCCGGGAAGAAGGCGACCGCATCCTCTTCGTCAATTCCTTCTCCAAAAACTGGGCGATGACCGGCTGGCGAATGGGGTGGATCACGGCGCCACCTGAACTCGGCCAGGTGCTGGAAAACCTCATTCAATACGCGACGTCGGGCGTGCCGCATTTCCTGCAGCAGGGCGCGGCCGCAGCGCTCGAGCATGGCGATGGCTTCGTCGACGAACAGGTCGAGCGAGCGCGCCAGGCGCGTGATCTCTTCTGCGATGCGCTGCTGGCGACCAACCGCGTGCGCCTCGTCAAGCCGGATGGGGCGTTCTACGCGTTCTTCGCCATCGACGGCATCGACGATCCAAGACGGGCTGCGCTCGACATCGTCGACAGCACCGCAGTCGGCCTCGCGCCGGGAACGGCATTCGGCGCCGGTGGCTCGGCCTTTTTCCGCGCCTGCTTCCTGCGACGCCTCGACCATGTGACAGCCGCTGCCGATCGGCTGCAGGCCTTCATCGCCGACCGTTGACGCGTCCCAGGCCTTGGCCTGTTGCAACTGGGCCACAGCGCTGAAAACGTGGAGAAATTGAATTGGATCGTAAAGGTTTGGTTCATAATTTGCGCGATATTGCGCTCATGAAATTTGAGCGACCCACCCCCCAAACCGGGTCGCGTATGGAGCAAAAAATGAAGCACATCATCGCAGTTGCACTCGCCTCGACCGTCATGTCCGCTTCGGCATTTGCCGCCGACGCAATCGTTTACAACGAACCCGCTCCGATCAGCGCCCCGATGGTTGCGCCCGGCTTCGACTGGACCGGCCCTTACATCGGTGTCCAGGCCGGCTACGCCTGGGCAGAGCTCGACACCGGCGTTGCCGACGTCGACGCTGATGGCGTTCTCGGTGGTGTGCACGCTGGTTACAACTATGATCTTGGTGGCTTCGTCGTCGGCGCCGAAGTCGACTATGACTTCGCCAACATCGAAATCGACGGCGGCCTCGGCGAAATCGACGGCGTCGCTCGCGCCAAGCTGCGCGCCGGTGTCGATCTCGGTCGTGCGATGGTTTACGGAACGGGCGGCGCTGCTTACGCCACGTCCGACACGGCTCTCGGTGATCTGAGCGACTTCGGTTGGGCTGCCGGCGCAGGTGTTGATTTTGCTGCGACCGACAGCATCATCGTTGGCGCCGAGTACCTCTACCACGACTTCTCGGACTTCGATAATTCGGGCATCGACGTCACGGTTCACACGCTGAAGGCCAAAGCTTCCTTCAAGTTCTGATCGCTTTCCAGCGAGAGTGCTTCAAAAGGGGTGAGCGAAAGCTTGCCCCTTTTTGCATGTCGAAGATTGAGCGATTAAGCCGGTCGGCTGTCGCTTTGCGTCAGCGCAGGCATCTCAGACCGGCTGTGCTCCGGTCTGTTCGTCGATCGCACCCTTTGCAACCAACGCCTGATAGTTTCGCATCTTGCTGCGGCATTGCGCGATCGCGAAGCGTTTCAGCAGCGTGTTGATGCCGGCGCTGAAGGATTTCAGCTTCAGAAGGCTGTCGTCGCCCCAGCCGTCGACCATGAAGCACTCATAGCCGTTGCCGCGACGTGCGCAGCATATGTTCTGCGGCGTCAGATCGCTGATGACGATGGGCGCGGCAAGCACCTTGCGGAAGAAGTCTTCCACCGCCTGCTCGGCGGCGGGCGTGAAAGTCTTGCGCAGGATCATCTGGCGGACATCGGGTGCGAGCGTACCGTCGTCGTCACGCACAATCCCGACGACGAGCCCCGGGCCGAGGTTGGTTTCCAGCAGCCCGAGGATGGGCGTCAGGAAATCCGGATAACCGCCGCGCGCATAGAGGGCGAACTGTTCGCGCAACTCGTCGATCTGCATGGATTGGGCGCCGGAGCGATAAAAGTAGCGCTTCCAGCCTTGGAACGGTCGCGTCCAGTTTTCCAGGTCCGGCCGTACGATTTTGATGCAGCAGCTTGGATCGCCCGGGTGATGGAATACCCGTCGCTTCGTGCCCTGGCCGATGAGGGGCACATCGGTCAGGTCGAGCACATCGTGATGGCTGCTGGAAAAAATCGCGCTTCACTCCGGTGCGAACAGGCGTCTTGTGCCAAAGGATTGCCCGTCATTGAACTAAAAGGGACATGCGTCAAGGCGGTTACGCCGTGGACGAGCCTGGAATCAGCGGATCTTTCGGGAAATAGATTATCGTTATCTGCACATTACGTTCCGCAACATCCCGTGTCGTGCGCTCTGGGCGGGCAAATTTTCTGCATGGATCGCCTTGCTCAGAAAAGAGCCCGAATACGCCCCGGTTGCGGTTTGTCAAATGGCTGTCAGACCCATATTTAGCATTCAAGATTTTCCTTGTTTATTGTCGGAGTTCACGATGACCCATGCGCGCAGCCTGCTGATCGCAGCTCTCGTTTCGCCCCTTCTCGCCAGCACCGCTTTTGCTGCACCGGACGGCTGGAAGCCGCTTCTGGAGCCGCAGGAGCTGTCTGCAATCCTGGCGCAGGACGAGAATGTCCGCATCATTCGCGTCAGCGGCGAGAGCGGCTTCATCCCTGGCGCCGTTTCTGCTCCTTACGCCGAGTGGCGTGGCCCTGCAGAAAACCCCGGCGCACTCCGCGAAGTCGAGTATTACCAGGACCTCGTCCAGAGCCTCGGCATCGAGGCGGATACGCCGGTGGTCCTCGTGCACGAGGGAGCAGACACGACCGACATGGGCACGGCGGCACGCGTTTACTGGACGTTGAAGTCGCTCGGCGTCGAGGATCTCGCGCTGGTCAATGGTGGGTTCACGGCTTGGCGCGAAGCGGGCCTCGACGTGTCGAACGAAGCCGGCACTGTGACGGCAAGCACCTGGGAGCCCGAATGGTCGGACCAGTGGCGCGTTTCCACCGAGGAAGTCGAGCAGCATGTCGCCTCGGGCGACGCACGCCTGATCGACGCTCGCCCGCAGAGTTTCTTCGAAGGCATCATGTGGACCGTCGCCGATCCGGGAACGCTGCCCGACGCCGGCAATCTGACCTATGAAAGCTGGTTCGAAGGCAACCGCATGGTGGATGCGCCGGCAGCCCGCCAGATCGCCGAGGATTACGGGCAGACCGATGCGCCGCTTACGGTATCCTTCTGCAACACGGGCCATTGGGCGGCCATCAACTGGTTCGCGCTGAGTGAAATGGCCGGCGTGGAAAACACCCGTCTTTACGCCGAGAGCATGGCAGAGTGGACCCAGGCCGATCGCCCTGTCGCCAACCAGCCCGGCGCCTTCACCTATTACTGGCTGTCGACGAAGCGCTGGGTGGAAAGCTTCTTCTCCTGATCTGAAGATCGGGCGAAATGCATGATCTCGTTTGACCCAAATCCACCGCGCCCTGATCGGGCGCGGTTCGCATTGTTCAGGTAGTGATTGATATGATCCTCAACCGTCTGTCTCTGATCGTCGCCAGCCTCGTGCTCGTGATCGTCGTGTTCGGCCTCGCCGGTCCGCGCGCTGCCCTTCTCGTCCTCGTCGGCATCGGCTTCGGCCTGGCGCTCGAAGGACTTCGATTTGGCTTTGCCGGTCCATGGCGGGTGATGATCACCGAGAAGGATGGACGCGGGCTCGTCGCGCAGCTGCTGGCGATCGGGCTGACCGCGGCCGTGGCCATTCCTCTGCTTGCCTCTGCGCCCGGCGAACTGATCGGTGCCCATGCCCCGATCGGTCTGGCCATGATCGCCGGCGCTTTCGTGTTCGGCGCGGCCATGCAGCTGGTCATGGGGTGCGGATCGGGAACGCTCGTCAATGCCGGCAGCGGCAATCTGATCGGCGCCGTGGCACTCGTCGGCTTCATCGCCGGCAGCTTCCTCGGCACCTTGCATCTCGACTGGTGGACAGGGCTCGGCGCGCTTCCGACGCTGACGATGCAGGGGATTGCCGGCGCCAATGGCGGCCTAGCGCTGACGCTTGTGGGACTGGCTGCGATTGCCGCGTTGGTGATCTTCCGGTCGGCACCGGGCAAGAAGATGCCGCCGCGTCGGTTGTGGATCGCCGCGATCGTCATCGCACTGCTCGCCATCGGCAACCTCGTCGTTGCGGGCCAGCCTTGGGGTGTGGTTTACGGCCTTGGCCTCTGGGGCGCCAAGATCGCCCAGGCTGGCGGCATGGACCTTGCCGCCAACGCCTTCTGGTCCGGCCCAGTGCATGCCGAGCGCCTCAGCCAGAGCATCCTGACCGATTACACGTCGCTGACCAATATCGGCCTCATCTTCGGCGCGTTCCTCGTGATGCGCTGGCGCGCGCCCGTCGGTGATCAGGTCAAGCGCCTCAAATTCGAGAGCTGGGCCGTGATCCTGATCGCGGGCCTCGTTCTCGGCTACAGCGCCCGCATTGCGTTCGGCTGCAATGTCGGGGCTTTCTTCAGTGGCATTTCCACGGGCAGCCTGCATGGCTGGGTGTGGTTTGCTGCAGCGTTCGTGGGATCCGGCGTCGGCCTCAAGCTTCGCCCTGTTCTGTTGCAGCCGATGAAGCCCCCTGTTGGAGAAGGACAACCCGCATGAGCAGCGATCATTACCGCTTCCCCGGCCGCACACTTGTCGCGTTGAGCACGATGCTGGTTGTCCTTGTGCTGGCTGCCGCCGATCTCCAGGCTTCGGGCGGCATAGATCCGTTCAACGCTCCGAGCCCCATCGCACTCGGCTCCGGCCAGGCGCCGGGCGGCGCTCATTGCTCCGGCGCGTGAGTCGCCGGGGTCTCGCTTACGCGTAGGACCGTTCGGCAAGGGACGTCGACGGATAGCAGCGTTCGAATTCGGCCAGCATCGCCAGCCAGGCTGGAGAGAATTTGTCGGATTCCGGATAAGGCGCAAACCGGTCGATAAGCCCCTCGACGTAATCGCCCCGGTCGCGCACGGTGCCTACCAGCGCCGGCTCGGACGTTGTATCGACGACCAGCAGCTGGCCGGGACTGTGGGCGTTGAATGCCTCCGAGAGCCTGCTTCGCAGATCGTTGGGCATTCCCTGGTTGTCCTTCACGACGAACACCACGTCGGGATCTCGAAGGCGCGCACGGAATTTACCGAGCAGATGCGCGATCTTGCCCGCTTCATCGGCATGCAAAGCACGGCGCGTGTCCTCGTCGTGGAGCCATCCGCCACTGTCCGACTGGATGCGGGTGTGGAACGCGATGTCGTATAGCCCGTCGCGGACCATGTCGAAGTCCGGCTCCAGGCTCTCGAAGGCGAAGAGACCGGCAAAGTCGCGTTCGAAGAGCTGGAGCAGCGATGCAGGTGGGCAGAAGGCCCACCGCAGCAACCCACCCGCTTCACATCCCAACGCGCGCTGAACGAAGCCGAATTCGCAATTGATCCCGACGTTCTCAAACCGCCCGATCGTCTCGATTGCGTCCATGCCTGCTTCCCCCAGAGCCCTGACCGCAGAATGGCTGCAGCCAGGTGCGATGGCAATCCGCCTACAACGAAAGATTGAGTGATCTTTCCGGACCCCATTCACGAAGATCGCGCAACCGTGCCAATCGGTTTGCAATCACCGATTTCTTGATCGGGGGGTCATTCAGGTGACTGGATGAGATAGCTGCGCAGAGGTCGGAGTTCCCGACTGTCGGTGTCAAAGACGCCGTCACTGGTTGCCTTTTGAACCTTGGTCGTCCGGAATTCGACGCACGTGCCTCCCAAATTCTCAATAATCGGGCTGCTGACTCATTTTTCGGCAAAAGTGCAAAGTGTTTTTCAACTTCTGTGATGCAATGCGATCGAGTTGGGCGCTGAGCCGTCAAAACGGGATGCCTGTCACTGAACAGGCGAAGCCGCAAAGACGTAGGGATTAGGACACGATCAATCATGCATACCTCTGTGGGCACGGCGCGGCTTGATGCACTGAGGAGCTTTCATGTTCTTGATACGGCGACGGAACCGGTCTTCGACACTTTAACAAAGCTGGCTGCGCACATCTTCGGTGTGTCGACATCCTTGATCAGCTTCGTCGACGACCATCGGCAATGGTTCAAAGCCCGCATCGGCTTCGATCGAGAGGAAACCACGTTAGATGAGAGCTTCTGCCGCTTCGCCATCGAGGGCGACGAGGTTTTCGTCGTGCCAGATGCGGCGAAGGACGAGCGGTTTGCGGACAACCCCCTCGTGACGTCAGGGGCCGTCTCCTTCTACGCGGGTGCCCCTCTCATAACGCGCGATCATCATCGTCTTGGTACGATCTGCGTCATTGATCCGCAGTCTCGTGAGCCCTCGCCCTACCATCTCGAGATGCTGCGCGAGTTGGCTCGGATCACCATGGATCTGCTAGATGCACGTCGTCTTGGTATCGACCTGAATGCAGACAAAGACCGCGTCTACGGACTGGCCGACAATTCGCCGGGTGGGCTTTTCGAATTCAAGCGAAACAGTGAAGGCGAGCAGTGGCTCAGCTATGCCAGCCGGGGCCTGATCGACACGCTCGGCGTATCTCCCGATGTGGCGGTGAAAGACATCGAGCAGGTCTTCTCTCAGCTGCATCCAGAAGACGTCGAGGCATTTGCGACATCCATCGACGAAGCCTATCGGTCCGTTGCTCCCTGGGAGCACCAGTTCCGCGTTCAGCATCCCACCAAAGGCACACTCTCGATCCTCGGCGCCTCCCACCCGGTGAGGGAAGAGGCCGGAATCGTCACTTGGCAGGGCTGCCTGATGGATGTAACGGAGCGCGTCGCCGAGCAGGAGAGGCTCGAAGACGTACGATCGACCCTCGAAAAACAATATCGGGAACTCAGCGAGTACCAGATGCTGCTGAGCCAGATCGGGCGCATGTCGCGGGTGGGCGGCTGGGCGGTCGATCTCGCAACCGATGAGGTGACCTGGACCTCGGAAGTCTACGCCATTCACGGTGTTTCACCTGAGGATTTTACGCCGACCGTTGAGCGCGCCGTCGACTTCTGTGCCCTTCCCGAACGGGAGCGACTTAGGCAGCTTGTCTCGATCGCGATCGAGACCGGTGAAGTTCTGGAGGCCGAGTACCCGCTCATCACACCATCAGGCGAACGCAAATGGGTCCGCACGATCGGCGAAACCGAATACCGTTCGGATGGTGCGCCAACACGGCTGATCGGTTCTCTCCAAGACGTGACGGAGGAGCAGGAGCTTCTGTCGCGCGCTCTGCATCATTCTTCTCACGATCACATGACGGGATTGCCGAACCGAGCAGCATTTTTCCAAAGGCTCGATGAGCTCCTGGGCGAGCGTGGATCTGATCCATGTCTCGCGCTGCTGTTCTTCGATCTCGATCACTTCAAGGACATCAACGACGCGTTCGGCTACGAGGCCGGAGATGCCGTGATTAAGGAATTGGGGCGTCGCTTGTCGGCACTGGTGAGCGGAGGCGATTGCGCCCACGTATCGCGTTTCGGCGGTGATGAGTTCGGCGTTCTGCTGACCAGCGTCCCGGACGAGCAATCCCTGCAGCTCCAGGCGCGGCGCATCAAGCATCACCTCAGCGCCGAGATGACGATCAAGGGGGTGCAACTGCATTCGCGCGTGTCCATGGGTGCGGTCTTGGCCGAGGGGAGCGAAGTGAGTGCAGCAAGTCTGTTCAGCAAGGCAGATGTGGCGCTTCTGCACGCCAAGCAGTCCGGTCGTGGGGGGCTGGTTCTTTACACGGACGAATTGGGCGCCGCGGACGAGCGGGATCATCAGCTGAGACGCGAAATCGTGGAGGGCATCGAGCACGCCGAGTTCGAGGTTTATTACCAGCCCATCATCGACCTGTGGTCCGGTGCCCTCGATGGTTTCGAGGCCCTGCTGCGCTGGCACCATCCGAAGAACGGCCCGACATCAGCCGGTTTGTTCGCTCATCTGATCGACGATCCCATGATCGGCGCGGGGTTGTCCGATCTCGTCTTCGACCAGGTCATCGAAACGGCGACGCGATGGACCGCGGAAGGTCGGCCGTTCGGTCAGATCGCGATCAACATCAGCTCGGTGCAGCTGCGCGACCCGTCGTTCCTGGATCGCCTCGGCCGCGTCGTCGACGCCAGATTGCCCGCGTCATCCATCAAGTTGGAGATCACGGAGGGCGTGCTGCTTGGTCGAACGGCCGAGAAGGCTGCGCAAGTGCTCGCCAAGATCAACGAGATGGGCTTCTCGATCGCTCTTGACGATTTCGGGACGGGGTACGCGTCGCTGGTCCATCTGACGCAGTTTCCCATCCATCAACTGAAGATTGACATGTCGTTCGTCCGGCGGATGTCGACGAGCGAGAAGGATCGCACCATCGTGCAAACGATGTGCTCGCTCGCCGAAGGGCTGCGACTGACGGTCGTGGCCGAGGGTGTGGAGGATGAGACGACCGCTCTCATGCTGCGCAGCATGGGCTGCCGGTTTGCCCAAGGCTGGCTCTACGCCAAGGCGCTGTCTCCCACCCAAGCCCAGGAGTTCATCGCAGTGAACGAGAACCACCCGAAGCGGGTGAAAGCATACCCCTAAAGGCAGAAGCGACAGTCTCCGGTGTTGGTCAGATAATTCAGTTGAGTAACGAGAATGGCGCAGCCGCTCTTCCCAAGAACTAAAAACTACCTGAGCCGAATTCCCTCCATCCATGAACGCAGGCAGTGGTACCGGCGGCCGACGGACCTGCGCGTTCGGGCGCTCTTCTTCGCTCCCGGCATCCGCGATCCGAACATCCGCATCGTGAACATGCTGGATTTGTCGGAAGGCGGTGCAAAGCTGGAGATCGGACCGGCCAGCCCCATTCCCGACCACTTCTTTCTTGTCTTGGGAGAGTTCGAATTCTGCATCGGATCGCAGGTCGTCGAGCGGAAGGACGGGTTCGCGCATGTGTGCTTCATCAAGGAGCTGCAGCCGCGTTTCGTCAATCAAATCTCGCGTCTGAAAGATTCGGACGCCTGCCTCGAACCGCTGGGACGGGACTTCAAGCAGTTCAGCGAGGGGGGCGGGTCCTGAGTCTTACGAAGACACCGTCTCTGACGAGCACGGGGCCGGCGTGGGGCCATGCCGTGCGGCATGCTGGCCGGTCGGCAGAGCCCGGACCGCGCGTTCTAAATTCAACTCAAAATATCAGTGAGATAATGGTGCTGCGAGAGAGGATTGAACTCTCGACCTCTCCCTTACCAAGGGAGTGCTCTACCACTGAGCTACCGCAGCTTGATGGCCGGCGCGGTCTTGCCGCGGGCAGGGGCCTATTGCCATAGGTTCAGGGGGAGTGCAAGCCGCATCTCGCATGGTCTGAGCGGGCGATGCCGATGGCCGTATTCCCTTGGCACAGGCTTTGATTGCGGGGTGGGATCGGCTAAAGCGGCGTGATCATGAGCGATGAAACTGGCAAGAGCGACAAGGCCGACTTGATCGGAGAGGGTCCGAGCGGCGCGCCGCCCAGGGGCGATGGCGAGGCCGTGGCGCAGGATGCGACAGGCAATGAGCCGAAGCCGTCGAGGCAGGACGAGGCCATGGTACGGAAGCCGGATAGTGCGGCTTCGCGCAAGAAGGAGCGGCTGGCGGCGGCGCTTCGCGACAATCTCAAGCGACGCAAGGCGCAGATGCGCGGACGCCGGGCGATGGGTGGGGACGACGAAGACAGCGACAATTCCTGAGCGGCCTGAAGCCGAGTGCCTGCTTTAAACCGGCTGGATCATGGCTTTTGCGCAGGATGCACGTTGCGCGCCCTGTGGATGGTGCGAATCGGTCTTGATATCCGCATAATTGATCTCTAGCGCGCCTGTGGGGCATCGAGGATGCGGTTCATGGATGGCGCTGGAAGCGTCCGTCGTGCGGCCGCGTCTCATCATGCGCGTCACGCCGCTTGGCAGCGCCCGACGCGCGGATCTGAATTCAATCGGTCGCAACGATGCGACAGGCAGCCCGCGAATGGGTGTTGTCGATCACCAGGAGAGGGCGGACTTCCGGTCCGCATAGCAAGCGCATGGATCGTATCAAAGTCATCGGCGGCAATCCTCTTTCGGGCATCATCCCGATTTCCGGCGCCAAGAACGCGGCGCTGCCCCTGATGATCGCCTCGCTCCTGACCGATGACACGCTGACGCTCGAGAACGTGCCGCATCTGGCCGATGTCGAGCAGCTGGTCCGCATTCTCGGCAATCACGGCGTCGACATCACGGTCAACGGCCGGCGCGAGCGCCAGGGCGAAAGCTATGCGCGCACCGTGCATTTCACGGCGCGCAACATCGTCGACACGACTGCGCCTTATGAACTCGTCTCCAAGATGCGGGCGAGCTTTTGGGTCATCGGCCCGCTTCTGGCGCGCATGGGCGAAGCCCGGGTTTCTCTTCCCGGCGGCTGCGCCATCGGTACGCGTCCGGTGGATCTTTTTCTCGAGGGCCTCGCGGCGCTCGGCGTCGAGATCGAAATCGACGGCGGCTATGTGAACGCCAGGGCGCCGAAGGGCATAGTCGGCGGGCGCTACGTGTTCCCGAAGGTCTCAGTGGGAGCGACGCATGTTCTGATGATGGCGGCGACGCTCGGCAAAGGCGTCACCGAGATCGAGAACGCGGCACGCGAACCGGAAGTGGCCGATCTCGCCAAGTGCCTGAATGCCATGGGCGCGAAAATCTCCGGCGCCGGCACGTCGACGATCACGATCGAGGGCGTCGCTTCGCTTTCGGGCGCGCGCCACCGGGTGCTTCCCGACCGCATCGAGACGGGCACCTATGCGATGGCCGTCGCCATGACCGGCGGTGACGTCGTTCTCGAAAACACCGATATCAACCTGCTGCGTTCGGCCATGGATGCGCTTCAATCCGCCGGCGCTGAGATCAGCGAGACGGCAAGCGGCATCCGCGTGGTGCGCAATGGCTCGGGCATCGCACCGGTCGACGTGACGACCGACCCGTTTCCGGGCTTCCCAACCGATTTGCAGGCCCAGTTCATGGGGCTGATGACGATGGCCAAGGGCGAGTCGCGGATTACCGAGACGATTTTCGAGAACCGGTTCATGCATGTGCAGGAACTTGCACGGCTCGGTGCGCGCATTTCTTTGTCGGGTCAGACCGCCACGGTCAGCGGCGTCGATCGGCTGAAGGGGGCGCAGGTGATGGCCACGGATCTGCGGGCCTCGGTATCGCTCGTCATCGCCGGACTGGCTGCCGAAGGCGAGACGGTCGTCAACCGCGTCTACCATCTCGATCGCGGTTTCGAGCGGCTCGAGGAAAAGCTCACCAATTGCGGCGCGCAGGTCGAGCGCATCTCGGGCTAGTCGGCCCGGGTGCGCTAATCGCACCTGCCGCCGTTGCGAAACCGGATGCGCGTGCTTATGTTGCGCTGCACCATTGAATTCGAGCAAGGTTGCTCGAGTGCCGTGGCCCGCAGCGGATCGACCGCATTGCGCATCGGCGCCGTCTCCAAGAGAATGCAGTCATGGATCTGATCAAACTCATAGCCCTCGACAGCGAAGACCTCGACGTTCTTTCCGCGCATATGCAGGACGCAGTGCTGAAGGTCGGGGACATGAGCTACGACGCCAAGAGCCGGCAGTTTGCGCTAGGGGCCAACCGGTTCGTCTGGGAAGTGGCGCAGGGCGAGCGGCAGAAAAGCTTCGAGCGCCGGCGTGCAGCGATGCATTTCAGCCGGGTGCTTTCCGTCCGGTCGAAAGGCTTCGATCGGGGCGCGCGCGAGACTGTACTGTCACTGCTTGCCGTCCAGTTCGTGCCCGATGTTGCGACAGAAGGACCGGGTGGAGAGATTGAACTGATCTTCGCCGACGATATTTCCGTTCAGCTCAACGTCGAATGTATCGAGGCGCAGCTTGCCGATCTCGGGCCAGCATGGGAAACGCAGCGGCGACCGCGCCATCCAGAACGTGATTGAGCGCTAAAGTTTACGTGCAGGGAGCAAGCCGCTTGGCCATTCGTCTCGATCATCAGGACCCGGATTTCGAAGCACGCTTCGCGGCGCTGCTTTCGACCAAGCGTGAAGTCTCCGTCGATGTCGGCGATGCCGTCGCCAAGATCATTGCCGATGTGCGCGCGCGCGGTGATGTCGCGCTGATCGAATTGTCCAAGCAATACGACGGTATCGACCTGGAACATGACGGCCTGGCCGTAACCGAGGCCGAAATCGATGCCGCGATGGATCTCGTCGATGCGCGCACGCTGGACGCGCTGCGGCTTGCGGCCGAGCGCATCGAGGCACATCACAGCCGCCAGCTCCCACGCGATGATTTCTACGAGGATGCGCTTGGCGTGAAGCTCGGCTCGCGCTGGACGGCGATTGAGGCTGTGGGTCTCTACGTGCCGGGCGGCAAGGCGAGTTATCCGAGCTCCGTTTTGATGAATGCGGTTCCTGCCCGGGTGGCCGGTGTCGAGCGGCTGGTCATGACGGTCCCGGCACGCGCCGGTGCGCTCAATCCCGTCGTGCTTGCTGCTGCGCGCATTGCCGGCGTAACCGAGATATACCGGATCGGCGGCGCGCAGGCCGTTGCGGCGCTCGCCTTCGGAACGGAAACGATCAAGGCCGTGGACAAGATCGTCGGTCCAGGCAACGCCTATGTGGCTGCTGCAAAACGCCAGGTCTTCGGCCATGTCGGCATCGACATGATCGCCGGCCCGTCGGAGGTCCTTGTGGTCGCCGATGGCGGCAACAGTGCCGATTGGCTTGCTGCCGATCTGCTGGCGCAGGCCGAGCACGACGAAGCCGCGCAGTCGATCCTCATCACCGACGATGGCGATTTGGCCGATGCCGTCGAGCGCGCCGTTGTATCCCAGTTGACCACCTTGTCCAGCCGAGAGCGGGCGGAAGCCAGCTGGCGCGATCATGGCGCCGTTATCACGGTGGACGATCTCACTGCCGCGCTCCCTCTGATCAATCGGATCGCTGCCGAGCATCTGGAACTGGCGGTCGAGCGGCCGCACGATCTTCTGCCGCATATCCGCAATGCCGGTGCGATCTTCATGGGGCGGCACACGCCCGAAGTGATCGGCGACTATGTCGGCGGATCAAACCACGTTTTGCCGACCGCCCGTTCGGCACGCTTCTCGTCCGGCCTTTCGGTGCTCGACTACGTCAAGCGCACGTCGGTGCTGGAACTCGGGCCGGATCAGCTGGGCGCGCTCGGGCCAGCCGCCATCGCGCTTGCCGAGGCGGAAGGCCTCGACGCCCATGCGCGGTCCGTTTCCATCCGCATGAACATGCCGGGTTCGTGATGGGGACAACGGGCGTCTTCCGGCTCAGCGACGTCGAACTCGACGAATCGATCGGCCGTTCGACGCCCGATGTCGAGCATGAGCGGGCAGTCGCCATCTTCGACCTCGTGGAAGAAAACAGCTTCGAGCCAGTGGGGCACCCGGGCGGACCGTACAAGCTCAAGCTCTCGCTGGTCGACATGCGCCTCGTCTTCGCCGTGACGACGGAAAGCGGCGATCAGGTCGTGACCCACATCCTGTCGCTGACCCCGTTCCGGCGGATCGTGAAGGACTATTTCATGATCTGCGAAAGCTACTACGATGCGATCCGATCGTCCTCGCCGGGACAGATCGAGGCGATCGACATGGGCAGGCGCGGCATTCACAATGACGGTTCGCAAACGCTGATGGATCGGCTCGAGGGAAAGATCAAAGTGGATTTTCCGACGGCGCGCCGACTGTTCACCCTGATCTGCGTTCTGCACTGGCGCGGTTGATGCCACCCCCCGACACGGACACGCCCGCCGAGGAGAGGCGCGATCCGGGGTCCATTCTCTTCGTTTGCGGAATGAATTCGATCCGCTCGCCGATGGCCGAAGCAATGGCGCGTGACATTCTCGGGCCCGGCACCTATATCGCTTCGGCGGGTGTCAGGCCGGGTACGCGCGATCCGTTCGTCGATGCCGTTTTGAACGAGATCGGGCTGGATCTCGGCAAACGGCAACCGCAACTGCTCGACGATCTCGAGGACGGCTTTTTCGACGTCATCGTCACGCTCGCTCCGGAGGCGCATCACCGGGCGCTGGAGCTGACGCGGACGAATGCGGTCGACGTGATCTACTGGCCGATGCCGGATCCGACGGTCGCGACCGGGACGCGCGAGCAGATCCTGGAGAGTTACCGGGACGTGCGCGACCGGATCAGGACGGCGATCATCGCGCGGTTCAGGTCTCGCCGCGACTGATTTGACGACGTCCAGGTCAGTTGAAGCCTCGGTCGCCGGCATGATCTCGACGGTTCACAAAGGTGACCGGATTGTGTAGTTTCCGCCCGATTTCAGCCGAGGCTTTGGCCTGGGCCCTTAAAACAAGAAAGAACCGACCTGTATGGCAAAAGAAGAAGTCCTGGAGTTTCCGGGCATCGTGACCGAATTGCTTCCGAATGCGACCTTCCGCGTGAAGCTGGAAAACGAGCACGAGATCATCGCCCACACTGCCGGACGCATGCGCAAGAACCGCATCCGCGTGCTGGCCGGCGACAAGGTGCTCGTCGAAATGACGCCCTATGACCTGACCAAGGGCCGCATCACCTATCGCTTCAAATAGCATTCCAGACGGCCCCAGGCGGCCGAAGGAACGGCTGCGGCTCGGGCTAGATCATGGCGTTGTCCAAGAAACTCATTCTCGCATCCGGTTCGCCTCGGCGGATCGAGCTGCTTGCGCAGGCCGGAATCGAGCCTGACAAGCTGATGCCGATGGAAATCGACGAGACGCCGGCAAAGTCGGAGCATCCCCGCTCGCTTGCCCGGCGCCTGTCGAAGGAGAAGGCGGAAGCGGCGCGCGCCGCGATCGCATCGGACCCGGCCCTCAAGGGGCATTTCATCCTCTCGGCGGATACCGTGGTTTCGGTCGGCCGCCGCAGCATCGGCAAGCCCGAGCGGGTGGATGAGGCGTCCAATGCCCTTTACCTGCTCTCGGGTCGTTCGCACCGCGTCTTCACCGGTGTGTGCGTCATCACGCCTTCCGGCAAGCTGCGGCAGACGATCGTGGAAACGCGCGTGCGCTTCAAGCGGCTGTCGACGGTGGAAATCGATTCCTATCTTGCGTCCGGCCAATGGCGCGGCAAAGCCGGCGGTTACGCCATCCAGGGCTATGCCGGCGCTTTCGTCGTCAAGCTTGTGGGCTCCTATACGAATGTCGTCGGCTTGCCGCTTTATGAGACGGTCGGTCTTTTGACGGGCGAGGGCTACGAAGTGCATTTGAACTGGCTGGAAGCGCGCTGAGCAATGGTTGACGGTATCGACGCCAAAGTGACGCCTTTGCGCAAGCCGCGGCCGTGCCCGGAGTGCGGGAAGCCCTCTCACCGGGCCACTTTTCCCTTCTGCTCGACGCGCTGCAAGGAAATCGATCTCAATCGATGGCTGACGGGCGCCTATGTCATCCCGGTGCGCGAAGACGATCCGGAAGAGGGTGACGGGAGCCTGCCGGACGACGATCAAACCGGCCGCGAATAGACTGACAAATTTCGGTGCCGGGTGCTGGACACCGCAATTTCGGGTGGCTATAACCCGCCCACTTCGAAGGGCCTGCCAACGGTCTTTCCCGCTGCAGAAATGTCGGCGGATCAAGAAGATGCCCAGGTAGCTCAGTTGGTAGAGCATGCGACTGAAAATCGCAGTGTCGGCGGTTCGACTCCGTCCCTGGGCACCATTTTTCAAAGACCCTTCTCATTCGCACACAGCCGACCAGGAATGACTGGCCGGCTGCTTCAGTTTCTGTGAAACGTCTACTCTGCCGATGTTGGTCTGCTCAGCACGCCGCGTCGAACCTGGTCTTCCTCGATCGACTCGAAGAGCGCGCGGAAATTGCCTTCGCCGAAGCCGTCGTCACCCTTGCGCTGGATGAATTCGAAGAAGATCGGGCCGATCACGGTTTTGGAGAAGATCTGCAGCAGGACGCGGGTCTCGCCGCCACCGACGACGCCTTCGCCATCGATCAGGATGCCGCGCTTCTTCAGCCGTTCCAGTGGCTCCTGGTGGCCATCGACGCGTTTGAGAGACATCTCGTAATAGACATCCGGCGGGCCGGGCATGAATTCCATTCCGGCGTCGCTGATGCGGTCTGTGGCTGCGTAGATGTCATCGGTCGCGATCGCGATGTGCTGTATGCCTTCGCCGCCATAGTCGCGCAGATACTCTTCGATCTGGCTGTGCTCGTCGGCACTTTCGTTGATGGGGATCCGGATCTTGCCATCGGGCGAGGTGAGGGCGCGCGACGTCAGGCCGGTCTGCTTGCCCTTGATGTCGAAGAAGCGGATTTCGCGGAAATTAAAGGTCTCGGCATAGAACCGGTACCAGGTGTCCATGTTGCCGCGCACGACATTGTGGGTCAGGTGATCAAGATAGAAGAAGCCGAACCCCTGCGGCTTCGGATCAACTTCTCCGAGCCACTCGTAGTCCGCTGAATAGCAGCTACCTGCATCATCATAGCGATCGACGAAATAGAGCAGCGATCCACCGATGCCGACGACGGCAGGCGCATCGATGGATTTGCCGTCGCCAAGATAGGGTTCCGCGCCCAGGCTGACGGCACGTTTGAAGGTGTGCTGCGCGTCGACGACACGCCAGGCCATGGCTGGTGCGCAGGGGCCGTGCTCGGCGCAGAATGTCGACGCATGAGAGCGGGGTTCGGCGTTCAGCAGGTAATTGATGTCACCCTGGCGGTAGAGCGTGATCGCCTTGCGGCGGTGTCGCGCGACCGGCGTGAAGCCCATCTGGTGGAACAGATTGTCGAGAACCTCCGGTTCCGGATGGGCGAATTCGACGAACTCGAACCCGTCCGTGCCGGCCGGATTGGCTTCCGTGATCGTTGCTTTCGGTGCGTCGTGTGGAAACGGTCCCATGCGTGGTCCTCCTCGTCGTTGAGCTGTGCTCATTCTACCGCTGGAGACGTGCAATCGGCTTGCAATCTGATGTGCCGGACTAGAGGATGATGCATCGAAATCGGTAAAAGACGGCAATTGATGCAACAGGTTCGTATCGATCGGGTGGATGCTGCAATTCTCAATGCGTTGCAAAGGGATGCGACGCTGACCAATGCGGACCTCGCAGCGCAGGTTCACCTGTCGCCATCGCAATGCTCGCGACGGCGGGCTGCGCTCGAAGCCGGCGGTCTTATCAAGGGTTACGGTGCCCTTCTCGACGCCGATGCGCTCGGCTTCGGCATGCGCGCCATTACCCGCGTCAACCTACGGTCCCACGGCCAGGAGCAGGAGGCGGCCTTTGCCGCCTTTCTGGCGCGTCAGGAGGAAGTGAGAGCAGCCCACTCCGTTTCCGGCGATGCGGATTATGTGCTGGACATCCGTGTTCCCGACCTCGCAGCGTTTGCCCGCTTCGTTCACGAGAAGCTCCTGCCCCAGCCACAGGTGACGCAGGTGCGCTCGGAAATCGTGTTGAAGACGCTGAAAGACGAGGCGGGCGTAACGGTGTCTGCGACCGGTTCATGACGAACCGATCGCATCCACGGAATGGCTTATCGGATCAGGCCGAGCCGCATGGCCATGACGACGGCATGCAGACGGCTGGAAGCGGCCAATTGGGCAGTGACCCCATCCAGCGTCTGTTCGATCTCATCGACCGAACAGCCCATGTGTGCGGCGATCAAGCCCGTGTCGCGGCCGTGTGCGAGCAGGCGCAGGCAATCCAGCTCGTGCTGGTTGAGCGCGCTGGCGCCCAACTCGTTCATCTTGTTCATGGTCGTCTTTCGAACTCTGCGGGGAGAGTCTGAGGGCTGCCGACATCCATGCGGGCGGCAAAGCGCTTCGCGGCGGATCATGACGACCGGCGGCGATAAAAATCTAATATACGAATTTGCTTTGCGAGATTTTGACCCGTGACGCCATTCAAAATGCTGCAATGCACAAAATCAGTGATGAGAGAGGCTTCGCAGTTCCCGTCGGAGTTCGCTGGGAGAGCGCCCGAACCACCGTTGGGCTGAGCGGGTAAACGCGCTTGGCTGGGAAAAGCCGAGCTCGTAGCCGATGTCGGATATGCTGCGTTCGCTGTCGCGCAGCAGGCGGCGTGCCCATTCGCGCCTGGTCTGGTCGATGAGGTCGTTGTGGGATGTTCCCGCCTCGGCCAAACGGCGCTGAAGCGTCCGTTCGCTCATGCCCATATGGCGGGCGACGTGTTCGAGCGTAGGTTCACCGGCGGATAGATTCTGCAGCAGATAGAGCCGGATACGCGTTTGCAGGTCGTCGTTCTCTACTCTCAGTTCTGCCTGCTTGGCACATTGCTCTTCCATGAGGCGATGAAGACGCGCATCTGCTTTCGGGTTCGGCGTCGCCATCAGGCCGGCTGGAAACTCGATGGCGTTCATCGGCTCGCCGAACCGCAGATTGGCCGCTAGCTTGCGGCGATACATGCCGAGAGCGGTTGGCGGGGGCCGTTGAAGAAGAAAGCGTGCCGCGCGCAGGTTCAGTCCGAGAAGACCGCGATACCGTGCGGCAAAGAGAGCAGCGATATAGTCGGTGAACTGGTCGTGGCGCACGATAAGTGCCGGCAGCGACCACTCCAGCCGCGCGATCTCCCCCTTCACGGCGATCTGACAATGCTGCGTCTCCATCAACAAGCGATGATGCCGCACGGCGAAGGAAAGCGACTCGGCAAGCGTCGGTGCGCTCAACATTCCATAGCCGTAAATGCCGGTGATGCCGGGTTGCAGGTGGTCGGCCGCTTTCAGGCCGAAAGCGGGGTCGCCAGAAATAATGGCGAGCGATTCGAACAGACGGCACAGCCGGTCCAGGCTGATGCACGTCGAGAAATCATTGAAATGTGCCGTGTCGAGGCCCATCGACCGTGCAATGCCGTCGACGTCGATGCCATGCTCGCGGCCCATCGCCAGCAGCGACGCGCCGAGAGACGCGGCCACTTCGAATCGGTCTGCCAGTTGAGGCGATTTCGACATCGTTGGCGCACAAGGTTAATACTTTGGCATCGATGGTAATGCGCAGCCCTGATCGTGTCGAAGGGGCAAAAGGTCGTATCCGCAACAATCGTTGCTGCAACGCAATACTGGCATCGCTTATCTTGCGCCGCAACTCGTCAAACTGAGGGAAGTCTGCGTCGGTGGTCGACTACTCAGGAAGTTGCTCTCGATGGTTAACCTTAGTGCAAGGACTTCGATCATAGTCTCCCCATCACGACGCAGTGGGTGTGGGGGCGCACAGCCATTCCCCTCAGGCATGATGCCGGTTCGTCGTACCGGACAGAGACCGGTATTTTCCCGACAGATTTAGGCATGTGAGTGATGTGGCGTTTCCGGTCGCGACCGGGCGCGTCCGTGCCTGCATGACCGGTTAGGATCACCTTGAGGCAGGATCGGCTCAACGAGCATGGTTTTCGCAGCGACCGGACCGCATTCGTCGTATCGACGATCGGTCAGGGCGAGCGCGAAGGCGTGCGGCTCGTGTCGCCCAGCCTCGGGACTTCGGCAGAGGCTAGCATCGGCTCTCTGCTGGATACCGCACAGCGAGGCGGCGCGATCGACGGGGCCTTGCAAGGGCGCTTGAAGCGGTCGCTTATCGATCGCCTGGATGCGATAGTCGTTCTTGAAGAAGGTAATCTCGCAGAAGCGGAGATCGCACCCGTCCTGACGGAGCCGGGCGCGCCGATCGGGCTCTTGTTCGCGGCCTATGGCCAGGCAATCGAAACGGCCATCGCCGCCATGGGCGAACAGCCGCGTCAGCGGCGCTGGCCATCCCTCAACAAGACGGAAAGCGTCGACCTGACGGCGGTCTCGGCGCTGGTCAAGATCGTGCTTGCCGACATCGAGACTTTGGTGACCGAGCGGGCGGCGCGCCGGGAAGCCGATTTCAGACGCGAAACTGAAGCCCGGCGGCTCGATAACCGCCAGCGCATCGAAACGGTGCTTCTGCCACCCCTGCAGAATGCCGCGCGTGGCGACACCGGCCGTCGGCTCGATCCTGCCCGACTTCCCGACAGCCTTGGTACGGTCGCCGGCGCCATCAACCACGTGCTTTCAGAACTCGATCAGCACCGCGGTGCGCTCGCCGGCGCTTCCGTTGCGCTCGAGACCCACGGCGTACTTGCCGAGACTGCGCAGGAACAGGTGATCGCCTTGGCCGGCGAGGCAGGTGCGGTGGTCGAGACGGCGCGCGAGAACGGTGCGCACCTGTCTGCGGCCGTCGGCTCGGCTGCAATGCGGCTTGCGGCTGTCGGAACGTCGCTCGGAGACACGCGCGCCAAGGCTAGCGAAGGCGACAGCGCCGCTGCCCACACCATGGCTGCGATGGGCGACATCGAGCGATCGGCGGAAGAGATCAACCGGCTGATCGGCTCGGTCGACGAGATTGCATTCCAGACAAACCTTCTTGCCTTGAACGCCGGCATCGAGGCCGCGCGCGCGGGCGACGCCGGCCGAGGTTTTGCCGTGGTCGCTTCAGAAGTGCGGGCGCTTGCCGAGCGCTCAGCGGACGCGGCCAAGGATATCAAGAGCATCGTTGGGCAGACCAAACAACATGTGGGCCTGGGGTCTGCCCGTGTCAGAGAGACGCGGGACATCCTGAAGGACGTCCTGCAGCGCATGTCCGCGGTCGACGCGGATGCCAAGACTGCGGGCGAGGAATTGAAGGCAATCAAGGCCGATTGCGGTCTTCTCGGACAGGGTTTTGGCCGCATGGCGGAGACGTTCGACGCTATCGATCGCGCCGGCCAGTCGGCGAAGGCATCGATCGCTCACATCATGTCGGTCCCGCTTCATGGTGCTTCTCACGGCGACGATCGCGTCGGCTCGCCTGCCGTACCGAAATCCTATGAGCGACGCGAACCGGCACGATCGACCGAGCCTGTCGCCATCAAGCGACCATCTCGAGACAACGACGCCTGGGGTTACCTGCGGAGCCTTGGTGCATGACGAAGACGGCAACGCAGGAAGGCGGCGGGACGGCCGCACTCTGCAAAGGACAGCACGTATGAATGGAGCGATGACGATGATGGACGATGCAAAGGTCGTTGAACTGCCGACGGTCCTGGACCTCAACGCGGCATCGCCGCTCCGCGATCGCCTTCTTGCGCGCCGCGGCACACCCTTGGCTCTCGATGCTTCGCGCGTCGAGCGGATCGGCGGACAATGCCTGCAGGTTCTTCTGGCGGCACGAAATGCCTGGCAGCGCGACGGCGCAAGCTTTTCGATCGATCGTCCTTCCGACGGTTTCCTCAACGCAGTCCGGCAGATGGGTTTTGCCGGTGATCTGACGCCCGCAACGGAGACGACACGATGAAAAAGACGGTGCTGACGGTCGACGATTCGCGCACGATCCGAAACATGCTCCTGATGACGTTGTCGGGTGCCGGATACGAGACGATTCAGGCGGAAGACGGTGTCGAAGGCCTCGAAGTTCTCGCCCGCTCCAACCCCGACGTGATCGTGACCGACATCAACATGCCGCGGCTCGACGGCTTCGGTTTCATCGAGGGCGTTCGGAGGGACGAGCGTACCCGTGCCATTCCGATCCTCGTGCTCACCACGGAAAGCGACCAGGAAAAGAAGAACCGCGCACGACAGGCCGGCGCCACCGGCTGGATCGTGAAGCCCTTCGA
The DNA here is from genome assembly GCF_902498825.1 of Rhizobium sp. EC-SD404. NCBI lineage: Bacteria > Pseudomonadati > Pseudomonadota > Alphaproteobacteria > Hyphomicrobiales > Rhizobiaceae > Rhizobium > Rhizobium sp. EC-SD404. Next base: position 3,846,568 of record NZ_LR701459.1, on the reverse strand, counting down.
CCCTGCGAAACTCATCGACGCCATCGAGCGCGTGACGGCCTGACGGGATCGACATCATGGATATGAATGAAATCAGAGAGATATTCTTCCAGGAATGCGAGGAGCAACTCGCCGAGCTGGAGACGGGTCTCCTTGCACTGAACGATGGCGACACAGATCCGGAAACCGTCAATGCCGTCTTCCGGGCCGTGCATTCGATCAAGGGCGGCGCCGGCGCGTTTGCGCTCGACGATCTCGTGGCCTTCGCCCATGTCTTCGAAACCACGCTGGACAAGGTTCGGTCGGGGCAACTCGAGCCGACGCACGACGTCCTGAAGGTCATGCTGAAGTCGGCGGACGTTCTGGCTGACCTGACCAACGCCGCCCGTCATGGCGACCAGATCGACCAGGATCGGAGCGCATCGCTCGTCGCCGATCTGGAAGCGTTGGCACGTGGCGAAGGCGTGTCTTCCGGTGAGAAGCTGGCCGACGCCGAGCCGGAATTCAAGCCGGTGCCGGTGATGCTGGACGAGCCGCAGGGCAGCGATTTCGCGCCTGTGCCTTTCTCCTTCGACGATTTCGCCGACGAAGACGACGATGTTGCAGCCTCGGGTTTCGTCGTGACCTTCCGGCCGCGCGCCGAACTCTACGGCAAGGGCAACGACGCCTATCTGCTACTGCGCGACGTTGCAAAACTCGGCACGGCGCAGATCGCGTGCGATAGCAGCGATCTGCCAGACCTCGATCAGATGGACCCAGAGGGTGCTTATCTTGCCTGGACGATCGAGATCGCGGGTCTCGCCGACGAGGCGCCGATCCAGCGGGTCTTCGAATTCGCCGAATGGGACTGCGACCTGACCATCGTTCCGGCGGGTGATGCCGCCGCCGTTCAACCGACCGCTGGGATCGTGCTGATGGCTCCGGTCGAGACGCCTGCTCCGACTCTTGTCGCATCGAAGCCGGTTGTTGCGGCCAATGATGGCGTCATGGTTCCGGTGCCGTTCGATCTCTCGGCATTCGACAATCTGACCGTTGAGGATACGATCGCGCCGCAGCCGGCGCCCATGGCTGCCAAGCCTGCGGCGACCACTCCAGCCGCGCCGGTGATTTCGATCGCCGAAGCCGCTGCCAAAAGGGGCGCCGATGCCGATGCAGGGGATCGCCGTCAAGGTGGGGATCGCCGTGCCGCGGAAACGGTCGCTCCGACCATCCGGGTCGATCTCGATCGCGTCGACCGCCTGATCAACCTCGTCGGTGAACTGGTCATCAATCAGGCCATGCTGGCGCAAAGCGTCAATGAGAGCGCGTCCGGCACATCGGCCATCAATATGGGGCTTGAGGAACTGCAGCAGCTGACCCGGGAAATCCAGGACAGCGTGATGGCGATCCGCGCCCAGCCCGTAAAGCCCGTCTTCCAGCGTATGTCCCGTATCGTGCGTGAAATCGCCGACATGACGGGCAAGAACGTGCGTCTGATCACCGAAGGCGAGAACACCGAGGTCGACAAGACCGTCATCGACAAGCTCGCCGAGCCGCTGACCCACATGATCCGCAATGCGGTCGATCACGGGTTGGAAACGCCCGAGAAGCGGCTGGCTGCCGGTAAGCCGGAAGAAGGAACTCTGAGGCTTGCCGCCAAGCACCGGTCAGGTCGCATCGTGATCGAGATCGCCGACGACGGGGCTGGGATCAACCGCGAGCGTGTCCGCAGGAAGGCGATCGAGAACGGTCTGATCAGCGCGGATGCCAACCTGACGGACGAGGAAATCGACAATCTGATCTTCCATGCAGGGTTCTCCACGGCCGACAAGATATCCGACATTTCGGGTCGCGGCGTCGGCATGGATGTCGTCAAGCGGTCCATCCAGCAATTGGGCGGCCGCATCTCCATCGTTTCGAAGCCAGGCGAGGGCTCGGTCTTCACCATGAGCCTGCCGCTGACGCTTGCGGTGCTCGATGGGATGGTCGTTTCGGTCGCCAACCAGACGCTGGTCGTACCGCTGACGGCGATTGTCGAAACGCTGCAGCCGGAAGCCTCGAAAATCCATCGCTTCGGCGCGGAACAGCGCCTCATCTCCATCCGCGACACATTTTGTCCGCTGGTGGATGTGGGGCGGGTGTTGTCTTTTCGCAGCGAACAGGCCGATCCGGTTCATGGCGTGGCGCTTCTCGTGGAAACGGAAGGTGGCGGCCAGCGTGCGCTCATGGTGGACGCGATCCAGGGCCAGCGCCAGGTCGTCATCAAGAGCCTGGAAGCCAATTACGATCACGTGCCCGGTATTGCAGCTGCCACCATTCTTGGTGACGGGCGTGTCGCCCTTATTCTCGACGTCGATGCTGTCGTCGCCGGTTCTCGCGGCGACCAGGCGCGGCCCGAACTTTCCCTCGCAGCAGTAGGATAGGACCATGAAAGAGCTTGCCAGGAACCAGGCTGACGGCGTTCGCGAACTCATCGCTTTCCGTATCGGCGATCAGGAATTCTGCGTCGACATCATGTCGGTGCGTGAAATCAGGGGATGGACCCCGGCAACCGCATTGCCGCATTCGCCAGGCTTCGTGCTCGGCGTGATCAACCTGCGCGGGGCGGTGCTGCCGATCATCGATCTGTCTAGCCGTCTCGGCATGAAGGCAGCGGACCCGACCGCGCGCCACGTCATCATCGTTGCTCAGGTCCATAAGAAGGTCGTGGGACTTCTGGTCGATGCTGTTTCCGACATCCTGTCGGTCACGAGCGCGAACATCCAGCCCACGCCGGAGGTCTCGTCCGAACTCGACAAGTCGTTCGCCCGCGGCGTTTTGGCGATCGAGGGTCGGATGATCTGCTTGATCGAACTTGAAGCGCTCTTCAAGGCGAGCGAAAGCGAAGCGGCATGACACGCCCACTGGCGCGCGACGGCGGAGGCTTGCCCAGCGAAGAACTGCTGGTCAGCGGAGAGTTTCCGCTGACCCGTCGCGATCTCACCGAGATCGCGGCGATGATCTACGCTGACGCAGGCATCCATCTCAATGAGACAAAAGCCTCGCTCGTCTATTCGCGGCTTTCCAAGCGTATTCGGCAGCTGCGCCTAGCGAGTTTCCGCGACTATTGCGAACTCGTTTCTTCGGCAGAAGGCGCGGACGAGCGGCGCGAGATGCTGTCGTTCCTCACGACGAACTTCACGCGCTTCTTTCGAGAGAATCACCATTTCGATCACATGCGCGACACTGTGTTGCCGCCGCTCCTGAAGAAGGCGAAGGATGGTGGCCGGGTGCGGATCTGGTCGGCCGGGTGCTCGGATGGCCAGGAGCCATATTCGATCGGGTTGACGGTCCTGTCGCTGATGCCGGAGATCGCATCCTATGATTTCCGCATTCTCGCGAGCGATATCGATCCGAAGATCATCGCGAAGGCCCGTACCGGTCGCTACGACGACCATGCGGTGGAAACGGTGCCATCTGCCTTGCGCTCGCGGTTCATATATGAAGCGAAGGGCGAGGTTGGCCCTCGCTGGGAAGTCTCGCCGCAAGTCAAGCAACTGATCGCATTTCGCGAGCTCAACCTCCTGCGCGACTGGCCTTTCAAAGGCACGTTCCAGGTGATCTTCTGCCGCAACGTCGTGATCTATTTCGACGAGCAGACCCAGGCGCGTGTCTGGAGCCGCTACCATCAAGCGCTGGAGGATGGTGGACACCTCTATATCGGTCATTCCGAGCGGGTGTCGGGCCCGGCGAAAGACGGCTTCGACAACGTCGCCATCACCACTTATCGAAAGACGTCCGGCAGACCGGCAGGCAGGAGCGGAGCGCTATGAACGCCCCCATCAGGGTCATTGTCGTCGATGATTCCGCCACGATGCGGATGATGATTTCAGCCGTGCTGAACGCCGATCCGGACATCGAGGTCGTCGGCCAGGCATCGAACGCGATGGAGGCGAGAAGCGCCATCAAGGCGCTCGACCCCGACGTCGTAACGCTCGACATTGAAATGCCGAGCATGAGCGGTCTCGAATTTCTCGAAAAGATCATGCAGCTGCGGCCGATGCCCGTGATCATGGTGTCGACTCTGACGCAGCGTGGAGCCGAGGCGACGCTGGCGGCGCTCGAGATCGGTGCCTTCGACTGCATCGGCAAACCCGTCCCGGGCGAAGGAAAGCCATTTGCCGGGCTGACCACGCTGGTCAAGGAAGCTGCCGCTTCGCGATTGAAGCGGACCTATCAGCGTCCGACGGAAAAGGTCGCGCCCGCACCGGTGACGTCGGACTACCGCCCGCGCAACCGGATCATCGCCATCGGTGCATCGACCGGCGGCGTCGAGGCGCTGATCCAGGTTCTTTCGCGGTTTCCGGCCAATTGTCCGCCGACGGTCATCACGCAGCACATGCCGGCAACCTTCACGCGCAGCTTCGCGGAGCGCCTGGATCGCCTATGCGCGCCGAAAGTTGCCGAGGCCATTGATGGCGAGCCGCTGTCCTTCGGTCGCGTCTATCTGGCGCCCGGCGGCGAGCGGCATCTGGAGGTCGCCAACGGCTCAGGGCCACGGTGCCGGCTGGTGGAAAGCGGAACCGTGAATGGCCACCGCCCGTCGGTCGACGTCCTCTTCCGCTCTGTCGCAGCGACGGCGGGCAAGAACGCCGTCGGCGCGATCCTGACCGGCATGGGCCGCGACGGCGCTCAGGGGCTGCTCGCCATGCGCCAGGCGGGAGCTGCAACGTTCGGCCAGGACGAGCGCAGCGCTGTTGTCTACGGAATGCCTCGCGTTGCGCAGGAGATAGGGGCTGTCGCCGTGCAGCTTCCGCTCGATGCCATCGGAGATGAGATTATTGCCGCAACGGCGGCCAAGAAAATCGGGGTTGTATGATGTCGCTTGCGCAGAAAATCAAAGTTCTCATCGTCGACGACCAGGTGACCAGCCGCCTGCTGCTCGGCGAAGCGCTCCAGTCGCTGGGGTTTTCGCAGATAACGGTGGCCGGTGACGGTCAGCAGGGCCTGGCGATCATGCAGCAACAGCCGCATCATCTGGTCATCTCTGATTTCAACATGCCGAAGATGGATGGCCTCGGGCTTCTCCAGGCAATCCGCTCCAACGCCCAGACGAAGCGTGCTGCGTTCATCATGCTGACGGCACAGGGCGACCGCGCTCTGGTGCAGAAGGCGGCGCAGCTCGGTGCGAACAACGTCTTGTCCAAGCCTTTCACGGTAGAGAAGATGCAGGCGGCGATCGAGGCTGTGTTCGGTGCGTTGAAATGACAGCCGGCACGGTCCGGCGCATCCACGTCATTCAGGGAGAGTATCATGTCAGCAACGACCCGAATGTCGTGCTGACCACTATTCTCGGTTCCTGCGTTGCTGCCTGTTTGCGGGATACGACGGCCGGCATCGGCGGAATGAACCATTTCCTGCTGCCCGGCGGACCAGGCTCTTCTGGCAATGCCGCGACGCGATACGGCGTGCATCTCATGGAACTGCTGATCAACGAACTGCTGAAGAACGGTGCGCGCCGGGATCGACTGCAGGCGAAGATCTTCGGCGGCGCTCAGACGATTGCGCAGTTCTCGAATGTCGGTCAGCAGAATGCGGAATTTGCAGTTCGGTTTCTCAATGACGAGCGTATTCCGATCATCAACGCTTCCACCGGCGGTGATCTCGGCCGCAAGGTCGAGTTCTGGCCTGTGAGTGGGCGTGCCAGACAACATGCGCTCGATAACACGCAGACGCTGCGCGCCGTCGAGATGGAGCGTCCGCGCCCGGTTGCGCCGGCTCCAGCAGATGGTGGCGTGGAATTCTTTTGAGTGACGGCGTCAGCGACGCCCAAGTGCATATACTGGAGCATGGAATGATGGCCGAGCACGCACGATGCAGACTGGAACAGGATGAAGCCGGTCAACCGTTAGGCCTACTGCTGGGGCGCTTGGCAAACGAGATGAGCGATCTCGCCGGCGCGGTCGAAGCGCTGGAAACCGACCTCATTGCGGGCGGTGGCGCCGAGACGAATGACGCACGGCTCATGCGCCTGCAGACGCTCGATCTCACGATCCAGCGATTGCGCGGCCTCGGTCATTTCCTCGATGCGCTTTCGCTCAACGTCCCGCACGGCGTGGGCATCGACCTTCAAGATGCACTGCGCATCATGACGTTGTCCGACGTCAAGGATCGCCTTTCCGGCGCTGCAGATGCGCGCAGCGCTGCGATGCCAGAAAGCGGTGGCATCGAGCTTTTCTGAGCTGCCTCGATTCTGACGATTGCTGTCCCGCGCGCAGTCGTGGCGCAACACCCTCGCGCAAGTTTCACTGCCTAATGTCGCCCTGACAGGATCGCATGGCGTGTCACGCCGTGACGCGTCGATTTTTGCAGTTGAACGGGCACAGAATGAATCTGTTGAGCCAACTGGCACCACTCTCCAAGCGGTTCATGGCCCTCGGCCAGATGCGCATCATGGCATTGATAGGGGGAACCGCTCTTGCGATCGCCCTGGTCGTGGCCGCCGGGCTCTATCTGAACCGACCAACCATGGAAACGGTCTATGTCGGCCTCGAACCGGAGGATCTCGGCCGGGTTTCGATGGCGCTTTCCGAAGCGAACATGGATTTTTCCGTCGGTGCGGATGGTGCCAGCCTCCTCGTTCCGGTTGGTCAAGTGGGCTCGGTGCGCGCGTTTCTTGCCGAGCGCGGGCTGCCCGACAGCGCCAATGGCGGCTATGAACTCTTCGACAATGTCGGTTCGCTTGGCCTGACCTCGTTCATGCAGGAAGTGACTCGCGTTCGTGCCCTTGAGGGAGAGATTGCGCGGACGATCCAGTCGATCAGCGGTATCTCCGCCGCGCGTGTTCACATCGTCATGCCCGATCGCGGCAACTTCCGGCGGGGCGAGCAGGAACCGTCAGCGTCGGTCATGATCCGCACGTCCGGTACGAACGGCCAGCGAGCTGCGGACTCCGTGCGCCATCTCGTGGCAGCATCCGTTCCGGGTCTCGGCATCGACAATGTCACGGTGCTCGATTCCACGGGCCAGTTGCTCGCTTCCGGCGACGACATGACCAACAGCGCGCTCAATCGCTCCATGAGCCTCGTTCAGCTCGTCGAAGGCGAGATCGAAACCAGCATCGAGAAGGCATTGGCGCCTTTTCTCGGCGTCGACAACTTCCGCGCAAGCGTCCGGGCCAACCTGAACACCGACAGCCAGCAGATCCGCGAAACCACTTTCGATCCGGAATCGCGAGTCGAGCGTTCGGTACGGGTAACGCGCGAAGAAGAGCGTTCTAACCGCGCCGAGGGTGACACCCCCGCAACGGTTGAGCAAAACCTCCCGCAGGCCGCACCGGAAGGCGAAGGCGGCGGGCCTACGTCGAACGAGTCGCTCGATCGGCGCGAAGAGCAGACCAACTTCGAGATCAACTCGAAGACGATCGAGACCGTCAAGAACAGCTACACGATCGAGCAGCTGTCGATCGCCGTCGTCGTCAATCGTGGTCGCATTGCTGCGATGATCGGCGAAAACGCCACCCAGGAACAGATCGACGCCTATCTCGCCGATATGGAAAACATCGTGCAGTCGGCGGCAGGGTTCAGTCAGGATCGAGGCGATGTGGTGTCGCTGAACGCCATGGCATTTCTCGAGAATCAGCTCCTGGAGGAGGCCGTCGGCGAAGGCTCGGTTCTCGAAAATCTCTCACGCCATGCCGGCAGCATGGTCAATGCCGCTGCATTCATCGTGGTCGCTCTGCTGGTCGTCTGGTTCGGGCTTCGCCCACTGGCGCGGTCGGTCGGCACCGCCGTGGTGCCTGCACAAGAAGCCGACGGCGCGCTTGGCGATTTCAGCCCATCGGTCGGCACGGGTGCTATTCCGATGGAGGGCTTCGGCGCGGACTTCGGCTTCGACCCCGAGACGGATCTCCTCGGCAGCGACGAGGGTGCCGGCTACAATCGCCGGATGAAGGAAGGCCCCGAGAAGCGTCTGGCTCGCATGGTCGAGCTGAACGAAGAACGCGCTGCCAAGATCTTGCGCAAATGGGCGATCGAGAAGGCGGCCTGATCCAGGTTGCTTTCAAAGATGGCCGTAGGTGCCGCGGGAAAAGAGAAACACTCCGTAGAGTTCCTCGCCATCTGACTGGTCCTTGAGAGACCGATACGCACCGAAACAATGAACGATGCGATGATCCTCCGACGGCTGCCTTATCACCGCGGAAAAGTTGAACGGCCGGCTTTCGAAGGCCGCGTGTTCGAAGAGTTTGATGATCTTGTCGTGGGCGCAATCATCATAGCAGCGCACCAACTCCAGCAGACCGAAGGTGGTGCGCTCCACGGGCAAACCATGTAGCTCGCGTCCGCGGGGCCCGATCTTCAGCATCGCGTTGGCGAGATTGGCCGACCAATGATCGACGATGCAAAATTCCGAAAGAAGATTGATCGTCGCCTGGTCGAGAACGCTGTTCGGGGCATCCAATCTGTCAGTCACGCCACGGGTTCTCACTCTTCGAAACGAGACGCCCCTCCGCCAAGGGTAGATATTCCGTACGCCGCAATAATCCATTCTGGTCAATAACAATACAAGTAATCGTGGCCAGTGTTCCCACTTTATGCGGTTTAGCCCGACCGACATGCAGTTATTTCGGAGCAATTGGTTGCTCAACCGACACGCGAATCGGCCCATATCGGACGCTCGCGGTAAATGGCCAGGTTTGACAGTGGACAAGCCATGGGGGTGGTGCGTAACCTTTTCTTAAGGGACGAATCACCGATCTGGCTACGTAACGTATCGCGTTCTTGCGTATCTTCGACACCGTTTGGCGAAGGAGCCAAGAGTGATGTTTTTTTCGGACGCTGGGCGGGCGTCCTCACTTTTGCTATGTGCGGATGACGGATCCGCGGGCGGTCATTTGTCATGATCGACCGCAGCGCTCTCATCGGCAAGCTGGCTCAATGTGCCGAGCGTGGCGACCTGCCAGCCGGCTTTGAGCTCATGAGCAGCTTCGTCGGAGCGGAGCATTACATGCTCGCTCGCCAAGACATGCTCAACGAAGACGGCTTCGATCACATCGTCTCATCCAACTGGCCGTTCGACCTCGTGCGGACGCTTGGCCAATATGTGATCAAGCATCAATCCAAGCGCAACGAGCTCGAGCGCTGCATGGCGATCATGGAGCCCGCGTTTCTCCGCGCCCCGGCGACGTTGAGGCTGCCCGAGCATCTGAGCCGCATCTACTGCGCCTTTCCGTTTTGCACGGGCCAGGCGCGGTTGTCGGTCATCTTTCTCTTTCGCAGCGATATCGTCGTGGCCCGCGACCGGGTCCATGACGTGGCGTTGCTCAGCGCCTATTTCGCCGCGCGCTTCGACGAAGCCACGTACGTTCCCGCCAGCGTCCTCGACCTCACCGAACGTGAAATCGAGTGCTTGAACTGGATTGCAGAGGGCAAGACCAGTGACGAGATCTCGATGATCATCGGCATCTCGCGCAACACGGTGAACAACTACATCACGAGCATCATGCGCAAGACGGCGACCAAGACCCGGTCGGAAGCGATCGCTTACGCTGTCAGACATAGCCTGATCTGAGGAGATAACCGCCATGAACATCCAAATCGGTCACAGCAAGACCTCTGGGCAACTGGCTTTCCAGGTAAAGGACAAAGAGTGCTCGATGGCTGCGATCGACGAGCAGCTGCGCGACATGGCCGAAGGGCTCGGCGCCGAGAACCGCTTTCTTCTCCGGCTGGCACCGAACGCGGCACGGGCCGCCACCCATTGCGTGCTGAGCCGGTGCGCTGGCAAAGGCAGCGGAGATATCGCAGGCGGTTTCAATGCCCGCTTTTCCCGTGCGGTCATCGGCCATATGGAGCGCTCGCTCGCACCGCTGATCCACGGTTTCGCCGGCTCGCCGGACTTGAGCGGCTGTGCCTCGCAGATGGGTGCGGTCGGATACCTGCCGGTGACGGCCGATGGGCTCGATATGATCGCGTTCCCGGTTAAGCTCGGTGGGCTCGGCAACGGCCTGACGGTGTTCGCGGGCGAAGACCTTTCCTGCGACGCGGAAATGCTGCTCAACCTTCATCGTCGCAGTTTCAAGGTGATGAAGCTTCTTCTGATGCTGGATATTCGAGAGGCGGCGCCGCGCCAGAAGCTCAACGAGCGGGAACTGGAATGCCTGCAACTGGCAGGCGACGGCCTGAAATCCGAAGCGATCGCCGACCGTCTGGAATTGTCGGTCCACACGGTGAATGCCTATCTTGGCACGGCAACGGCGAAGCTCGATTCTGTCAACCGGATCCAGGCGATCGCCAAAGCCATTCGGCTCGGATATCTCGCCTGATACCCCACAAGCTGTGTCCGGCTGACGTCGGAGCTAACGCGCCACCTTTTTAGTACGGAAGTTGGAGTGCTCCGACCGATTTGCGGAAGCGCGACTTGAGCAGGCTTTCCGATAGCAGAAGCGTGTTCACTTCCGGATCCTCGGAGGGATCGTCGAAGGCGATGTGGCTGATCTCCACGCCGCCCTGCGCATCTTCGAGCGTCAGGCGGGCGTAGATGGTCACACCTTCCGGCCGCAGTTCCAGATCGAGCACGACGCGGGGCCGCGTCGACCAGTCCAGCCAGTAATCGCCGCCGATGCCGAGCGAAACGGTACCGGGCAGGAAATACAGCTCGGCCGCTGAGGCCACGAGGTCGGCGAGGTCGCCATAGCACTCGAATTTGAGCATCGAGATGAGGTCGCCGGCGTCGATGAGACGCAATTCGCTGGCCACCGGGCGCAGTGCCTCGGCAACGATCATTTCGCGTTCGGCGGTGCAGCTGGTCTTCATCATGGCGGTCAACTGGCCTTGACTGGTTGTGACTGTGCGGGCTTGGCGTAGACCTGATGAATCAGTTCCGCGACGGCCCGGTAGAATTCCGTGGGGATGACACTATCCACGGAGACTTGCGCAAAGATGGAGCGGGCAAGTGGCGGTTCCTCGAAAATCGGGATGCCGTGGTCCTGCGCGATCTCGCGAATCTTCAGTGCGATGAGGTCCTGGCCCTTGGCGACGACCAGAGGCGCGCCGCCTTCCTCGCGCACATAGCGCAAAGCAACGGCGTAGTGGGTCGGGTTGGTGATGACGAGCGTGGCACGCGGCACGGACGCGATCATGCGCCGCCTTGCGCGGTCGCGGGCGAGCGAACGCTGCCGCGACTTGACGATCGGGTCGCCTTCGGACTGCTTGTATTCGTCCTTCACTTCCTGGCGCGTCATACGCAGATCGTTGTGCCAGTCGAACCGCGTCCACAGGACGTCGACGGCTGCGATCGCCGCCGTTGCGATCAGGACGACGACGATGACTTTACCCACCATGGCGCTCATCATCTCGATGATCGTCGCGGGGTCGGAAAACATGGCGGCCAGGACGCCGAAATAATCGTCGCTGAGCACGACGCCGATGATCGACGAGACCACCAGAATCTTGAACAGCGACTTGGCGAATTCCACCATGCCCTTGACGCTGTAGATTCGCTTGATGCCCTTCATCAGGGAGATGCGTTCCATCTTCGGCTGAACGCGGTCGAGAACCGGGCGCGGCATGTTCTGGAACACCGATGCCGCGACGCCGAAACTGATCATCAGCACGAAGGCTGGCAACAGGACGGCGCCCGATTCCAGAAACAGATGCCGGAACAGGAACACGGCATCCTGGCCGGTCGACAGCGAAAGCTCCTCCGGCTTTTCGAAGACGTCGACCAGCGAACTGGTCAGACGCGCAGCGCCGGCCGGCAGAAAAAAGACAAAGAAAATCAGGATCGCGAGAGCGGAACCGAAGAGAGGCAGCTCGCGGGAGAAGGGCACGTTGCCCTTGTCCATCGCGTCGCGCAGTTTCTTCTCTGACGGTTCTTCTGTTTTGCTGTCTTTATCCTGGCCCTCAGCCATCATGGCTCCATGGTAGGAACGTCAGGAAGACATTACGTCCGGCAGAGCAGCATCATGCGGCTTGCGGCGTATCCCGGCGCTCTTTTAGGACGATTCGGCCGGCCGCAGCCAGACGGATCGCTTCCTGCGCGATCGAACGGCGCGCGACTTCAGTGTCACGCGGCGATCCGCCGCCGCCGGCAAGATCCGCCTCGATCATGCGGCGCTGGCGTGCGCCCAGCGAAGCGAGGACCATCTCGCGCAGTTCCGGCGGCGTATCGCGCAGCGCTGCGGTGATGAGATCGTTGGAGATGTCGTCGAACAGCATGACGCGGCTCTTGGACGGCATTTCCAGAATGTCCTCGAACAGGAAGATCTTGGGGCGAACGCGCTCGACGGCCTTGGTGCTGATGGAGCCGAGTGCACCGAGAAGGGCGTCGACCTGGGGCTTCTCGAGCTCGTTCATGATGTCGGCAACCTTGTTGGTGCCGGTTGAGTTGCGATCGGCCTCGAGCGCCTGAACGAGATCGACGACCCGCTTGTGAATGATCTCGGCGATCTTCGGATTGACGTCCTTCATGTTCACCGTGCGGTGGACGATGTCGGCGCGGCGTTCGTCGGGCAGCTGCAGCAGCGTCTTCGCTGCGAAGGACGAGGGAAGCTGAGTGACGATGTAAGCGACGGTCTGCGGATGTTCGCGCGACAGGAAGTTGCCGATGACGACGGGGTCGGCATCCTGCAGGCGATCCCAGATCGAGGTCTCGAATGCCTGGAACGGTGTGCGACGGCCGAGCAAGCCATCGACTTCGTCCGGCGGCAGGCCTTCGTCGAGGATGTCTTCCATGGCGCGGGCATTGTCCATCAAGCCGGCACCCTCGGTGAAGAGGTTTTCGAACTCGCTCACCAATCCTTCCAGCTCGTCGGCCGGAATCGTGCGCAATGTCTGCGCGTTGGCGATGATCAACTGGAGTTCGGACGAGGCAAAATACTTCAGAAGCTTGCCGGCGACCGGCTTGCCCATTGCGATCAGGATTGCGGCTGCTTTCTGCGCCTTGGTCAGTGCCGGTGAAGGCTCGGCCTGTGCATATTCGGTGAACGCGTTCATCGCGCTTCCCTTCTCGCTGTCTGTCGGTTTACTTCGATTTGTCGGTCATGACTTCGATCAGGCGGATGCCGAAACGGTTATCATCACCGTCAAGCACCGTGATCTCGCCGCGGCCGAAATGACGGCCGTTCACAAGAATGTCGACCGGCTCGCCGATCTGGCGATCCAGTGCGATGAGCGAGCCTTCCGAAAGGTTCATCAGGCTTGCCACCGGCAGACGGCTGGTGCCGAGGACGATCTGCATGTCGATGGGGATGTCCATCACCAGATCGTAATTGCCCGTCTCGGCGACGTTGTTGATCGCAGAGCTCGATTTTGTCCGGTGGCTGTCGCTCGTACGGCGCACAGGCTTCTCCGGCTCCGGCGCAAAAAGAGCTGCGGTCGGTTCGTCGTCGAACTCTGGGGTCTCGGCGCCAAACATTCCGTCGAGGCTGGGTGCGGCAGGGCTTGCATCGAAGGGGCTCGGCCCATCGTCGAAGTCGCTGCCGAAATCGGCCGGGAAGGCCTTGCTCGGTCCTTTTGCGGCATTCGTCATTTCGCTGACACTCTCCAAATCCTCAGCCGACGTCACTCCGTCGGTATCCTTGCGCAGCACGCCACGCAGACCATCGATGGCCCGGTTCAATTCCTCATCGGAGCCATCGCCGCGCTCGATTTCGCGGTTCAATTCAGGCTGACCAGCCATTCCCATGTCTCCATCGACATACGCTGCCGCATCATGCGGTCAGTTCCTTCATCAGATCTTCTTCGCTGCCATGGCGCTCCTGAAGACGCACCATGTAGCGTTCGCCGGACTTTCCGAGCTCGCACCAGAAAAGGTCCTTGCCGTTGGCGCGCAGCAGGACCCGCGTGTCCTTCTCATCGGCAAACGGAATGATCGAGCCCGGCTGGAGTTTCGCGACTGTGCCGAGCGACAGCGGCACCAGGCGAACGCGGGCCTCTAGGCCGACATTGGACTTCTGGACCTTGTCGCTCAGCTGCTCGGTCCAGTGCTTCGGCCGGTTGTCGGTCTTTGCTGCGGCGGCCGGCTCCGCAATCTTCGTTTTCAGGACGACTGCCTGTGGCACCATGGCGCGCAGTTTGAAACTGGCTTTGCCGATGGTGACGTCCAGGACAAGGATGGCCGTGAAGTCGGCGGATGACGCATCGCTCTCGCGCTTCAGCGGGCCCTGGAACGGATTGGAGCAGATCGCCCGATCGCATTTCGGGTAGACCGCCTTGCGCATCGTCTCGGCGAAGGTTTCGAAAAGGAGTTTCGCGACGTCCTGCTCGATTTCAGACAATGGCCTCGACGCGGGAACGCCGTCGCTCTCGCCGCCGAGCAGCCGCTCGGTGATGGCAATGACAAACGATGAATCAACTGCGAGCAGCAGGTCCAGCGACCAGCCTTCGATCGTGGTTTCGCACAGCACATCCTGAGCGCCGAACGTGGCGGCCATGTCGGCGCGCACGCCCTGCAGCGCAGTTTCGGGAGCGATCGACATTGGGACGCTCGTCGCCTGCAGAAGTGCATTCGCCAGGCCATCGGCGGTTGCCTTGCCGATGGCAGCCATTTGCGCCTCGATGACGGGCGCCTCTCCGAGGCGCCCGGTCATGCGGGCCAAGAGGGCGATATCCATGGGTTTGGTGACTGCCATGCCCATCGTCTCAGGCTGCCTTTGCGTCGCCGCCGGGGTTCATCATTTCCTGCTCGACGGCGTCGATCGAAGGACGCTCATAGGCAGAGATGGTCTTGCGGCCGTGCTCCAGCGCGACCTGCGGAACCGAGCCGTTCATGTAGGCAAGCAGCGTTTGCTTGACGATCACATAAAGGCGGTTCTGCTTTTCGCGCACGATCTTGATGTTCGTGGCGAGCGGACCGAGCACATTGTAGGACAGGAAGATGCCGAGGAAGGTTCCAACGAGCGCCGCGCCGATAAGGCCACCGAGAATTTCGGGCGACTGGTCGATTGCGCCCATGGCCTTGATGACGCCGAGAACGGCGGCGATGATACCGATGGCCGGGCAGGCGTCCGAGACGGTATTCATCGAGTGATACGGCTTCATGCGATCACGCACGATCGTCTGAATTTCCTCGTCCATCAAAGATTCAATCTCGTGGGGACGGGCGTTGCCGATGATGATGAGGCGGACATAGTCGCAGATGAAGGCGGTGAGGTCCTTGTTGGCCAGCACCGTCGGCGCGGCCTTGAACAGCTCGGACTCTTCCGGATTGTCGATGTGGCTTTCGATCTCGTTGCGCGACTTGGCGCGCAGATCGCGCATCAGCATGTAGAGAATGCCCAGCGTATCGAGATATTCGCGCTGCTTCGGAACCTTGTAACGCAAGGCTTCGCCAACGGCCTTGCCCGTATCTTTGATGGTTTTGACGGGGTTCGCCATGATGAAGGCGCCGAGCGCCGCGCCGCCGATGATCACCAGCTCAAACGGCTGATACAGAACATGCAGATAGCCGCCCATTGCCATGTAGCCGCCCAGGATGGAGCCGAATGTCAGGACGAGGCCGATAATGATGTTCATGAATTCTCTCGCGCAGCTGGCGTGGTCGCAATCTGACTACGCACCGGGGCTTGCGTGAAGCTGGCTGCTCGGCGTTTCATTAGCAAACCATTAACATGCCGGGAGGTCAGCCAGCCTCGCGCAAGCCAGCCAACCTATCGCTCGCACTCAGGGTGCTGAACTGCGCGGGCCCTCTCGCGCCGACGAGCGGGGGTCTCTTCGAATGACCACGACATTCACAAGTTATCGATTGCTTGCTTCCGACTTGCCGCGTTCGATCGAGCGCGTTTCGGAAGAGCCCCTTGTTGCCCGCGAAACCGACTATTTCCGTGGGGCCATCGGCAACGTCAAATCGATCGACGAGTTCATGGCGGACGACCGCATCTATCGCTATGCGCTCAAGGCGCACGGTCTGGAAGACATGGCCTATGCCAAGGCCTTCATTCGCAAGGTCCTGACCGAAGGTGTCACCAACGACGAAAGCTTCGCCAACAAGCTGGCTGACACGCGGTATAAGGAGCTGGCGCAGGCGTTCAATTTCGAAACGCATGGTGCGGCAGCGACCAGCTTCGACGCGGCGCAGCAGAAGACCATCGACAAGTACATGCGCCAGACGCTCGAGGAGAGCGCGGGGGCCGACAACAGCGGCGTACGGCTCGCGCTTTATTTCGAGCGCATGGCGCCGCGGCTGGAGAACACCTACGAAATCCTCGCCGACGAAGCGCTTGCGGAAGTCGTTCGCACCTCGCTCAACCTGCCGGACGAATTCGCCGCGACCGACATCGACAAGCAGGCGGCTTATTTCGAAGATCAGTTCAGCCTGGACGATTTCAAGGACCCCGCGAAGCTCGGCGACTTCATCGACCGTTTCACGACGCTTTGGGAGATGAAGAACCAGCCGCAGGGGACTCCCAATACATCCGGTCTTTTCGGCACGCAGGGGGCCGCGGGCATCTCGCCCGATCTTCTCCTGTCCATCAACACACTCAAGCTCGGAGGACGGTGATCCATGGATACCGCTCTTTACGTCTCGCTGTCGTCTCAGATCGCGCTCGAGCGGCGCCTGACGACGCTCTCGGACAATGTCGCCAATTCCAACACGGTCGGCTTTCGCGCCACCGAAGTGAAATTCGAGGAACTGGTCGACAATCGCCGGCCCGCGGACGTCGCGTTCGTGTCTTCGGGGGAAAACTATCTGTCTACGCGCAATGGCGGCATGAAGCAGACGGGCAGTGCGCTTGATTTCGCGGTGCAGGGCGATGCCTGGTTTTCCATCGAAACGCCTGCCGGCCCGGCGCTGACGCGGGACGGCCGCTTCACGATGACCGAGGATGGTTCGCTCGTGACGCTGAACGGCTACCCGGTCCTCGATCCGGGCGGCGGCGCCATCCAGCTCGACGCGGCGGGCGGCGAACCGGAAGTTTCCCGCGACGGCGCCCTGCGCCAGAACGGCGTGCAGCTCTCGGCCATCGGACTTTTCACGTTCGACCCCGCTAATGGCTACAGCCGACACGACAACAGCGCGATCCTGCCCAACGGCGAGGCCGAGCCTGTCGTCGATCGCTTCGATGTGGGTGTCGCCCAGGGCTTCATCGAGCAGTCCAATGTCAATGCCGTCTCAGAGATGACGCAGCTGATCATGGTCACGCGTCAGTTCGAGAACGTCTCCGCGCTCGTTCGCGATGCCGAACGGATCAAGCAGGACGCAATCCGCACGCTTGGCGGCAGCAACACCTAAGGTACTTGGCGTTTCCGAACGGTGAAGCGGTATCCACTTCACCTGGAAACGCTCCAGTCGGCCTGAAGCCGGGCAGAAAGCGACATGAGCGTGCACTCCCATTCGCACCGATCCGAAAAGCTGGATGCGCTCGCCAAGGTGGCCCGCAAATTCGCCGAGCCAAGCGAGGCCATCCGCTATGGCGGCTATGTCCAGTCGATCGCCGCCGGCCACTACACGGTATCCGGTCTCTCGCGCCATGTGCGCCTGGGTGAATTCGTCGTTCACCGCAGCAAGAGCGGCGACCATCTCGGCGAAGTGGTCAAGGTGGACACGGACACGGTGGTGGTCTGCCCGATCGAAGCCGGGGAGCCGATCGGGGTCAATGAAACCGTCTTCAGCCGCGGCGCCTTCAAGGTCGCGCCGGACCAGTCCTGGTGTGGGCGCACGATCAACGCCATGGGCCAGCCGATCGACGGCGGTCCGGAAATGATGCCGGGAGCCAAGCGTCGCTCCGTCGTCAGTCAGCCGCCGCCGTCGATGAGCCGCCAGCGCGTCGAGACGCCGCTTCGGACCGGCGTTCGGGCGATCGATATCTTCTCACCGATCTGTCTGGGACAGCGACTTGGCGTCTTCGCCGGCTCGGGTGTCGGAAAATCGACGCTGTTGTCGATGATCGCAAGGGCAAGCGCCTTTGACCGCGTCGTCATCTCGCTTGTCGGCGAGCGCGGCCGCGAAGTGCGGGAATTCATCGAGGATACGCTCGGTGACAATCTGGCGAAAAGCGTCGTCGTCGTGGCGACGAGCGACGAGTCGCCGATGCTGCGCCGGCTCGCACCGCTGACAGCGATGACGGTCGCCGAATATTTCCGTGACGCCGGTCAGAACGTGCTGATGATCGTCGACAGCGTCACGCGCTTTGCTCATGCAGTGCGCGAGGTGGGTATTGCGTCGGGCGAAGCACCGATCGCGCGCGGCTATCCGGCATCCGTCTTTACCGAGCTGCCGAAGCTTCTCGAGCGGGCAGGGCCAGGCGGCCGCGACGCGGGTTCGATCACGGCCATCGTGTCGATCCTCGTCGATGGCGACAATCACAACGACCCCGTCGCCGATGCGACACGCGGCATTCTCGACGGGCACATCGTGCTCAGCCGGACGCTGGCGGAAGAAGGGCGATATCCGCCGATCGATCCACTCGCATCCATCTCTCGTCTCGCCCGCAAGGCCTGGGCCGGTGACGAGGAAAAGCTGGTCACGCGGCTGAAGGCGTTGATCCATCGTTTCGAAGAGACCCGCGATCTCCGACTGATCGGTGGCTACAGGCCGGGCACCGACGCGGACATGGACATGGCGGTCAAGCAGGTCCCGGTCGTCTACGAGGTCCTGAGGCAAGGTCCCGACGATCCGCCGGCCGCCGACGCATTCGACGATCTGGCCCACGAGATGAAGAAGGCGGCCGGTCTTATCCAACCCGGCACACCGCAATCAGAGCCAAGCAAGGGACGCAAATGAGCGACGAGCAGGAAACCTTCTTCGACGACACCTTGCCGCCCGAGCCTTTGCTGCGCCGCCTGTTCAATGCCGACACGGCGATCATCGGCGGCGGCATCGCTCTCGCCGTGGGTGCGGCGTTTTTCCCCTGGTACGTCTTCTTCCATCAGGAATCCTTCGGTGTCAGGCCGATGACCTACTCGACCGATCGGCCGCTGTCGGAGTGGCCAGGCACGGGCAGGATGAGCGCCTCGCCGATCGTCCTGGAAGGGGAGCCGTCCGGCGAGGGCGAATTCGACATGCTCATGACGGCGACCGTACCCGAGCCACCAATCGAGGAAGAGCCCGAGGCTGGCGTCGCCGATCCGCTCAACCAACCGTTTCCGGGATCCAACGCCTTTCGCCTGCTGCATGTGGCCAATGGTCGTGCTCTGATCGAGGATTCCGCCGGCATGTACATGGTGCAGATCGGCTCGGTGCTTCCGGATAACAGCCGGCTTGCCCGGCTCGAGCGGCGCGACGGCATCTGGGTGATCGTCACGTCCGAAGGCGCCATCATCGAGCGCTGACGTCTTCCACCAGTCTGACGCAAGATTGAGAGCCTAGGTTCGGTCATCCAAGCGGAACGATCCAGCGGAGACCGGCATGGAACCCATTCAACTTTTCGATCTTGCGTCCAGACAAGCCCATTGGCTTTCGGTGCGTCAGACCGTCGTGGCGGGAAACATCGCCAACGCCAATACGCCAGGCTATGCCTCCCGCGAGGTAGCCCCGTTCGAAGACGTGCTGAAGGAAACGGGCAACCGCATGGCGGCCACGCATCCGGCGCACTTCATCGAGGACGAGATGCGCAACTCGGTTTCTTCGAAAACCGTCCAGGACGGCGTCGAGGTCCAGGTTTCCGGCAATTCCGTCACGCTTGCGGACGAGCTTCGCAAGACCGGTGAGATCAAGCGGAATATGGAGCTCAGCACCAATCTCGTTCGCACGTTTCACCGCATGATGCTGCAGACGGTGCGCGCATGACAATCGATCCACTGACTGCATCGCTCAAGATCGCGGCTTCCGGGCTTGAGGCGCAAACCACGCGGCTTCGTGTGGTTTCAGAAAACCTCGCCAACGCCCAGTCCACCTCCAGCCTGCCGGGCGGAGATCCCTATCGGCGCAAGATCGTCGATTTCAATGCCGAGCTCGATCGCGTTTCCGGCGCCTCGCTCGTCAATGTCGGTTCGGTCGACGAGGATACCAGCGACTTCACCGTCGAATACGATCCCGGCAACAAGGCTGCCGATGAGAACGGCATGGTGAAGAAGCCGAACGTCAATGTGCTGGTCGAGATGGCGGACATGCGCGAAGCCAACCGGGCTTACGAATCCAACCTTCAGACGATCAAGCAAACGCGAGAGCTGATTTCGATGACAATCGACCTGTTGAGAGCCTCGCAATGATCGGCGGCATCCAGAACGTCTCGGCTCTGTCCTTTACGCGCGCCATGGAAGGCGCTTCGGAGACGGGCAGCAGTTCCTCTATCCTGCAGACGCCGCTTACGGGCCAGGCGCAAGGGATCGCACCGACCGGCGGCGATTTCGGTGCGACGCTTGCCAGCATGGCCACCGACATGGTCGGCAACCTGCGCGGTGCCGAGCAATCCTCCCTCGACGGCATCAACGGGCAGGCCGACATGCGCGAAGTGGTGGATGCGGTAATGACGGCGGAACAGACGCTTCAGACGGCGATCGCGATCCGCGACAAGATCGTGACCGCCTACCTCGAAGTCAGCCGAATGCAGATTTAAGGACGTCCAGACCATGAAAGCTCTCGCCATCGCTGCGACCGGCATGAACGCCCAGCAATTGAATCTGGAAGTCATCGCCAACAACATCGCCAACATCAACACGACGGGCTTCAAGCGCTCGCGTGCAGAGTTCTCCGATCTGCTCTACCAGGTCGAGCGCCAGCAGGGCGTGCCGAACCGGGCGGACTCCGCCGTGGTGCCGGAAGGCGCCTATATCGGCCTCGGCGTCCAGACAACTGCGGTGCGCAACCTGCATATCCAGGGATCGCTGGTCACCACCGGCAACAACCTCGACCTCGCGCTGATTGGCCGAGGCTGGTTCCAGGTCGAGACGGCGGAAGGCGACACGCTCTACACACGTTCCGGTGCGTTCAACACGAATGCCGAGGGCGAACTGGTGACGGCCGACGGCTATCGCATCCAGCCGGCAATCATCGTGCCGCAGAATGCGAGCGAGATCGTGGTCAGCCGGTCCGGCCAGGTCTTCGCCCGTGTCGAGAACCAGGTCGATCTGCAGGAGCTCGGTCAAATGGAGCTCTCGAACTTCGTCAACGAGGCCGGGCTCGAGCCGCTCGGCGAAAATCTCTTCCGCGAAACGCCGGCCTCGGGCGCCGCCGTCGTGGGTGCTCCCGACGATGCCGGTTTCGCGCGCATCCAGCAGGGATATCTGGAAGCCTCGAACGTCGATCCGGTGAAGGAGATCACCGATCTCATCTCGGCGCAGCGCGCCTATGAGATGAACTCGAAGATCATTCAGGCGGCTGATGAGATGGCGTCTGTGGTGTCGCAAGGCATTCGCTGACGGATTTTAGGATTGAAGCGGACGCACATGATGGCTCTTCGCACGCACATGGCCACGTTCAAGATGCTGACGGCGGCGCTCGCCCTTGCGGCGGGTTTAAGTACCCCCGCGAAGGCAAGCGAACCAGTCGCGGTGGTTCCCAACGAGGTCGTCTATCCCGGGCAGGAAATCGACATCGCACTGATGCGCGAAGTCGAAGTGACCAATCCGAACATTCGTGCCGACTACATCTCGTCCATGGCGGAGCTCGAAGGTGCCGTGGCGCGCCGCACGCTGCTTCCCGGCCGCGTGATCCCGATGTCGGCCGTCCGTGCGTCCTATGCGGTTGAACGTGGGCATCCGGTCAAGCTCATCTATTCCAATGGGGGCTTGGTGATCACGGCTTCGGGTAGTCCGCTGAAATCCGCTGCCATTGGCGACTTCATCCAGGTGCGCAACCTGGAAAGCGGCAGCACCGTTTCGGGCACCGTGATGGCCAACGGCACCGTGCAGGTCATCGCACAATGAAATCGGGGAACTCTGGCCGCTTCGTCATCATGCTTGTGGCATCACTGATGCTGCTGTCGGGCGGCCTCGTCGGCAGTGCTGACGCAAACTCGCGTATCAAGGACATCGCGCAGGTCCAAAGCGCGCGCGACAATCAGCTGATCGGGTACGGCCTGGTCGTCGGGCTTCAGGGCACCGGCGATGGGTTGCGTGCATCGCCCTTCACGGAACAGTCGCTGCGGGCAATGCTGCAGAATCTCGGCATCTCGACCGATGGGCGTGCGACCAATGCCAACAACGTCGCGGCGGTCATGGTGACGGCGACACTTCCGCCTTTCGCGAGCGCCGGTTCGCGGGTCGACGTCACGGTGGGTTCGCTCGGAGATGCGACCTCGCTGCGTGGCGGAACATTGGTGATGACGTCGCTGTCTGGTGCCGACGGCCAGATCTATGCGGTGGCCCAGGGCAGCGTGGTCGTGTCCGGCTTTCAGGCCGAAGGCCAGGCGCAGGAATTGACCCAAGGCGTGACGACTGCCGGTCGCGTGCCGAACGGCGCGATCATCGAGCGTGAAGTCGGTGCTCAGTTCGAGGCTGCCGATCATCTCGTTTTCCAGCTCCGCAACCCTGATTTCGGCACGGCGATCGCTCTTGCGGACGTGGTCAACGCCTATACGACCCAGCGTTATGGGATGGCGACTGCCGAAGCGCGCGACAGCACCGAGATCGCGGTGAAGAAGCCAGCCAATGCAGGCGCGCTGACGCGCTTTCTGGCTGAAATCGAAGGCCTGACACTCGTTCCTGATGCGCCCGCGCGCGTGGTGGTCAACGAGAAGACCGGGACGATCGTCATTGGCCACGACGTGCGCATTTCGCCGGTGGCAGTCAGCTACGGGACGCTGACGGTCCGGGTCAACGAGACACCGACCATCGTACAGCCGCTGCCCTTCTCCGACGGCGTGACGGCAGAAGAACCGAACACGGACATTTATGCTGACGTCGAAGGCGGGCAGGTCGCGATACTCGACGGGCCGAACCTTCAGACGCTTGTCGCCGGCCTCAACGGCATCGGTGTCAAGCCGGACGGCATCATTTCCATTCTTCAGGGCATCAAATCGGCCGGTGCACTTCAGGCGGAGCTTGTACTGCAATGAGCATGAAACGCATGGCACTCGCCTTTCTTGGCTTCAACGCCTGCGCCGTTAGCGCCTTTCTGATCGCGCTGCCGCTGTCGATGAGCGGCGCCAACGCGCAAGGCAATGTCGATCCGGCAATCAGCGCCGATATCGAAGCCTATTGCACCAACATTGCCGACGCGGCCCGTGATCGGCGCTATATCTTGCAGAAGCAGGAGCTCGACACCCTGCAGGCCGGAATCGACGAGCGCATCGTCGTTCTCGAAGAGCGCCGCGCCGAGTACGAAGACTGGCTCAAGCGCCGCAACGATTTTCTGTTGCAGGCGGAGCAGGGGCTCATCGATATCTACAAGGGGATGCGCCCGGATGCGGCTGCCGAGCGCCTTGAAAACGTGAATGCCGAAATCGCGGCAGCGATCATCATGAAGCTCAGCCCGCGCATTGCCAGCCAAATTCTCAATGAGATGGACACCCAGATCGCAGCCGCGCTGACCTCGGTGATTGCAAGTGCTGCGGATGAAACCACATCGAGAAACCCGTCATGATCCGCCGCCTGACCCTTCTCGCGACGCTTGCGGTTCTCACCGGCTGCAATTCGCAGACCTTCAACGAGATCGGGCGCGCGCCGGCCATGAGCCCGGTCGGTGCCGGCTTGACCTACGGCCAGACGCCTCAGATGGCGCTTTATCCGAAGCAGCCGCTAACGACCAATCGCAGCTTCTCGATCTGGCAAGATAGCCAGAGCGCCCTGTTCAAGGATGCGCGAGCGATCAATGTCGGTGACATCCTGACAGTCGACATCGCGATCAATGACCGCGCTGCCTTCGATAACGAGACCGAACGCAGCCGCGTCAACAACAGCGGCATCGGATTGGGCGGTGCCTATAACATTTTCGGCGGCAGCGGCGCCGGCGAAGCGGATATCGACTTCGGCTCGAACACATCGACGAATGGCTCGGGCTCAACCGCTCGTTCAGAGCAATTGCGCCTGAGTGTTGCCGCCGTCGTCACGGGCATCTTGGAGAACGGAAACCTGGTGATCAGCGGGTCCCAGGAAGTCCGCGTCAATCAGGAACTTCGCATCCTCAATATTGCGGGGATAGCGCGTCCGCGCGATGTCGACGCGTTCAACCGAATCTCTTATGAAAAGATCGCCGAAACGCGCATTTCCTATGGGGGACGCGGCCGGTTGACCGAGGTTCAGCAGCCTCCGGTCGGTCAGCAGTTCGTCGATATCTATTCGCCGATCTGAATGCGGCAGGAACGGGCGACGGGGGTGACATGACGACACCTGAAGAAACGGGCAACGCGCCGAAGAAGCCTTCGGCGATGATCACGATCGCCGTGGTTCTGGTCCTGTCGGCTGTTGCAGCCGGTGGTGGATGGGTCGTTGGCGGCATGCTCGCACCGCAGGTCGAGGCGGCCGTGCCGGAAGACGAAGCCGAGGCTCATGGCGACGAAGCTGGGGGCGAGGCGCATGCTGCTCCCAAGGTGGTCGCGCTCGATCCAATCACCACCAATCTTGCCTATCCATCTGAAAATTGGATCCGCCTCGAAGTCTCGCTGGTGTTCGCCGACATGGCCGACGACGCGATGGCGCAGACGGTTCATCAGGATATCGTCGCCTATCTGCGCACCGTCTCGCTGCAGCAGATCGAGGGCGCCCGAGGTTTCCAGCACCTCAAGGAAGACCTGACCGAACGGGCCGCGTTGCGCTCGCAAGGCAAGGTAGCCAGCCTCATGTTCAGGACCTTCGTGATCGAATGAACCGATTGCTCATAGCTGGCTTCGCCATGATGGCGTTGATTGCCAGTGCCCAGGCCCAGGGGATTGATCCCGGTCTTTTCGAGGCGCCCATCGATGGGTCCGTCGCGAGCTGGATCATCCGAACCTTCGGCCTGATCACCGTTCTGTCGGTTGCGCCCGGCATCCTGATCATGGTGACCAGCTTTCCTCGGCTGATCATTGCATTCGCGATCCTGCGCGCCGGCATGGGCCTGCAGACGACGCCTGCGAACGTCATCCTCGTTTCCCTTGCCCTCTTCATGACATTCTACATCATGGCGCCTACTTTCGATCGGGCATGGTCGGAAGGCGTCCAGCCACTGATGGAAGAGCAGATCGACGAGACGCAAGCCATCGAGCTGATCGCCGATCCCTTCCGCGACTTCATGATGGCCAATACGCGCGACGAGGATCTGAACCTCTTCATCGACATCGCGACCGAACGCGGCCAAACCGTCGAAACAGACGGCGTGATCGACCTGCGCGTGCTCACCCCGGCGTTCATGATTTCGGAGATCCGACGCGGCTTCGAGATCGGCTTTCTCATCGTGCTGCCGTTTCTCGTCATCGACCTCGTTGTTGCGACGATCACCATGTCGATGGGCATGATGATGCTGCCGCCTACGGCCATTTCATTGCCGTTCAAGATTCTGTTTTTCGTATTGATCGATGGCTGGAACCTGCTTGTTGGCTCCCTGGTGCGCTCGTTCGTCTGAGCCCGTAGCCCATCCCTTATCTTAGACTTCCCTTAACCATAAATCTGGTTATCGCCCCGGAGTTGGTCGTTGCACGGCCGTCTGGCGGGCCGATTAAGTGTTTGGAAAGCGGCCTCGGCGAAGTTGGTCTCAACATGGCGGGTTCGCTTCTGACCGAGGTCTGAGCAGAGTGGCATGATGCCTAAACCGCCATTGCCGGTAATCCTTTGCAGTCCGGTATGTCCCTGAAAAGTATTTAGTCCAAGGGATTACTCAAATGACGAGCCTTCTCACCAACACGTCGGCCATGTCTGCTCTCCAGACGCTGCGTTCGATCAATTCCGAAATGTCCACGACCCAGGGCCGCATCTCGTCGGGCATGAAAGTCGGCGAAGCTTCCGACAACGCCGCTTACTGGTCGATCGCAACCACCATGCGTTCGGACAACAAGGCACTCTCGTCGGTTCAGGACGCACTCGGCCTCGGCGCTGCCAAGATCGATACCGCCTACACCGGTATGAACGCCGCCATCGAAGTCGTTGACGAAATCAAGACCAAGCTGGTTGCAGCTTCCGAACCGGGCGTCGACAAGGCCAAGGTTCAGAAGGAAATCACGCAGCTCCAAGAGCAGCTGACCAGCCTGACCAAGTCCTCCTCGTTCAACGGCGAAAACTGGCTCTATCACGACGACAACAACTCGGCGACCACGAAGGCCGTTGTTGGTTCGTTCAACCGTGACGCCAGCAACAATGTCAGCCTGACCACCCTCGACATCGACACGACCGCCACGTCGCTGATCGAAGTCAACGCTTCTGGTGGTTACGTTGCTTCCGGCAATGGTCTTCTGTCCAACGACCTAACTTACACCAATGCCAGCGGCACCTCCGCATCGCTGAGCGGCGTGAACGTCATGAACCTCGACATCACCGACATGTCGGCTGGTGATCTTTCGAACGCCTTGTCCGGCGTGGACTCTGTTCTCCAGAGCATGACCGATGCCGCTGCCGATCTCGGTGCCGTGAAGAAGCGCGTCGAGATGCAGGGTGACTTCGTTTCGGACCTTAAGAATTCCATCGACAGCGGTATCGGCCGCCTCGTGGATGCCGACATGAACGAAGAGTCCACCCGCCTTCGCGCTCTGCAGACGCAGCAGCAGCTCGGTATCCAGTCGCTGTCGATTGCGAACTCGCAGTCGCAGAACATCCTGCAGCTCTTCGGCTAAGATCAGCTCTCACGGTTTCGGGTGGAAACGCCCGTCACCGACCAACACTGACAAACGCCGCGGTCCATCCGGACCGCGGCGTTTTTGCATTTTTTGCGATGAAAGCGACAAATGGTAAATGTTCGGAGCCGTATGTTAGCATTGCATTAACCTAAATAGATTGTAATCCTCCTCACAGACGAAACGTCGTCGAGTCACTCGCCGACATGCATGAAGCCTTTCGTCTCGCACATGACGCGCTTTCATTTTGTATCAGTCACGCGATAAAGGGCTTTACCCAAATGACGAGTCTTCTCACCAACAGCGCAGCCATGGGCGCGCTGCAGACGCTGCGCTCCATCAACTCGGACATGGAAACGACGCAGGGTCGCATTTCTTCGGGCATGAAGGTTCAGACGGCCGGCGACAACGCCGCCTACTGGTCGATTGCCACGACCATGCGTTCAGACAACAAGGCTCTCTCGACCGTTCAGGACGCACTCGGTCTCGGCGCTGCCAAGGTCGACACCGCATACACGGGTATGAACGCTGCGATCGAAGTCGTCGACGAAATCAAGGCAAAGCTGGTTGCAGCTTCGGAGCCGGGCGTCGACAAGGCCAAGATCCAGAAGGAAATCGATCAGCTTCAGAACCAGCTGGTAAGCGTCGTCGGATCGGCAGCATTCTCGGGTGAAAACTGGCTCTCCCACGACACCGACAACGTCGCCGGCACCAAGTCGATCGTCGGTTCGTTCAACCGCGACTCCCAGAACAACGTCTCCATTACCAAGCTGGATGTCGACACGACCGCCACTTCGTTGATTGAAACCGATGCAACCGGCGGCTATGTCGCTTCCGGCAACGGCCTACTCTCCAACGATCTGCGCTACATCAATGCTTCGGGCGCTTCTGCTTCGATCACCGGCGTTTCGGTGCTCACGCTCGACATCTCCGCCATGACGGCTGGCGCTCTCAGCAATGCTCTTTCGGGTATCGACGCTGTGCTGCAGTCGATGACGGATGCAGCTGCCGACCTCGGTGCTGTCAAGAGCCGCATCGAAATGCAGGAAGACTTCGTCGCCAACCTGATGGACTCCATCGACAGCGGTATCGGCCGTCTGGTGGACGCCGACATGAACGAAGAGTCGACCCGTCTGCGGGCGCTTCAGACCCAGCAGCAGCTCGGCATCCAGTCGCTGTCGATCGCCAACTCGAACTCGCAGAACATTCTGCAGCTCTTCCAGGGCTAATATCCGCCTCCGGTTCGCGCCGAACGCTCCAAATGAAAACCCCGGGGTCGCAAGACCCCGGGGTTTTTCGTTTAAGGCCGAAGACCTGCGTCATGCGCCAGGGTACGATTGGCTCCAATCGATCTTTCGGCCCGAAATGCTCTTATCCTCGGCCCAGGCTGCAATCTTCTCCCAATCGAACAAAATGGTCTTCATCAACTCTATCGGCTCATCGGGGATGGTCGGCATGTAACGCGTCGCTGCGTGCCATGGCATGCCATCGGTCCCGAGCCGGATGCGGCTGTGCTGGGGTCCAAAGAGCAGCGTAGGGACCCCAAGGCCGGCAGCAAGTTCGGCAGTTGCCGTTCCTGCGGAGATGACTAGGTCGCAGGCGCCGGCGAGCAGGGCCGCTCCCGCGAGATCGTTCATTTGATCGATGCTGGAGAATTGGGTTACCGGGAGGCCGAGTTCCTGCATAATCGCGACTTCTTCGCCGCACTGGTCATACTGAAGGCAGATGAACCCGCTTCTCCCGAGCAGCTTCAGGGCTGCAATGTGCTCGGCACGCAGATAGTTCTTGTCGCGATGCAGGTTGCGCAGGCTTGAGCGCCAACAGAGACCGATAACCGGTTGATCGGGCCGCGCGTTCATCGCTTCGCGGACGTTGTTCTCAATCTCAGGGCTGCGTTTCAGGAAGGGCCGCGCCTTAGCCTGCAAGGCTTCAGCGGATGGCCGCAGGAACCGCGCTAGAGAGCCAAGCGGGGTCTCGAAATCGAATTCGGCATAGAGCGCGGGTGTCCGGTTAGCCGCAGGCACGACGGGTGTGACCTTGATGTCCGGCAGAGACGGGCGGAACAGCGGGACGAGTTTTGCCGTGCATTCGAAGGTGACGTCAGCGCCAGCCATGACGAGGTCCGAGAGGAGACCCGCGAAACGAATTTCATCTCCGACCCCTTGCTCGCGCCAGACGAGAATTTTCTTGCCTTCCAAAGCTTCGCCTTGCCACCTGGAAATCTCGAATTTGCGATGCTCAGACGGAAAATCGCTGATTTCCCAGCGGATATCGTAATTTTGGAATGCCTCAGGTAATTTCCCGGCCGCCATCTGGTGAAGAGAGAGGTGCCAGCGCGCAACGGCACAGTCTGGATCACGGGCGAGGATCGCCTCCTGAATGGCCATCGCCCTGTCGAAGTTGCCGCGATCCTCTTCGATGATCCCGGCGACCGTCTGGATCGAGGCCCAAGTCTTCACGTCAGAAGTACGCCATACCTCGATCAGTTCGAGCGCCTGGTCCGGGTATCCGGCGGCAACGAGACAGTCGATCCAGATATGGTCGACCGTCGCTTTCTCATCGTCCGTCTTCGCCATGGCACGGACCTGCGGATAATGCTCAGCAACATAGGCGTGGTTGGCAGCCTTCGACGCAGCAGTGAGCCTGTTGATCAACAGCCGGTGCGGCGGTGATGGGAACAGGGCGATGGCCTGATCGAAAAGGGTCTCGGCCACCTTGTAGCGCCGAGCATGCAAAGCCTTGGTCGCTTCAGAGGTCAGTTCGATGGCTTTTTTCGACGCCTTGCGTTCTGCCTTCGATGCGGGAGGCGCGTTGAATGGTTTTCTTGGATGCTGGCCTTGCGTCTTGGCCGCAACGGCAGCCAGCAGCGTCTGCGCCCCTATCATGCGTGCCTTCAATGCGTCCTCCGGCCGACTTGCGTCACCAGCTTGGTTGCGGGCAGGCTTGGGGTTCGCCATCGTGCGATCCTCTGCTGGAATGGTCTCCGTCGAGGATGCCTTGTCGCAGGCCTATGTTGTGCGAGCCTTGTCGATGCTGGAATGGTGGCCGATGCGAAATCCTAGAGATCGTCCAGCGTCATGCGTTCACCCTTGCGGAGCGCGCGTCGCGCTGGTTTCCCCAAGAGACCAGCGAAATGGCGCGGCTCTAGGCTGGTGCCGGGGCGGCAGATCTTGAGATTGCCGTTCGAGAAGATCTCGCCCTCGCGAATATCCTGCGAGGGATAGATCGACTGGCGGAAGGCCCGTGAGTTCTTCTCGTTCTCCGTGCCGCCGTAGTGAACCATGCCGCCCGACAACCAAGCACGCCGGGTTTCCTCCTTGAGGAGCCGCATCTCCCAGGGCTCGAGGGAAAACGCGGAATCGACGCCGCCTTCCGCGCGTGACAGCGTGAAATGCTTCTCGATCACCGTCGCCCCGTGCACGACTGCGGCTACCGCGACGCCCGTGCCGGGGGTGTGATCCGACAGCCCAACCTGCACGCCGAAACGGCACGCCATGTCGGGTATGGTCATAAGATTGGCGTCTGAGGCGTCGGCCGGATACTGGCTCGTGCATTTCAACAGGACGACGTCGCTCGCACCTGCGCTCCGTGCCGTGGCAATGGCTTCCTCGATCTCGTCGATCGTGCCCATGCCCGTCGACATGATCAGCGGCTTACCGGTAGCTGCGGCCTTGGCGATCAGTGGCAGATGGGTGAGCTCGAAGCTGGCGATCTTGAACATCGGAACGCCGAGACCGTCGAGAAAGTCGACGGCAGTTTCATCGAATGGCGTGGAGAATGCCATGACACCGTGTTCCGCGGCAGCCGCAAAGAGATCGGCATGCCATTCCCACGGCGTGTGGGCTTCCTGGTAGAGATCGTGCAGCCTGCGACCATTCCAGAGGCTCTTGTCATCACTGATAACGAAATCGTCCAAGTCGCTGTCCAGCGTCAGGGTATCGGCCGTGTAGGTCTGGAATTTCAGACAATCGACGCCGCACTGGGCCGCTGCGCGCACGATCTCCAGCGCGCGCTCCTTCGAGCCGTTATGATTGCCGGACATTTCGGCAATGATGAACGGTTCGGCGTCTCGGCCGATCAGTCGATCTGCAATCTTGATACTGGACATCGAAACCTCGTGCACAACACAGAGAAAACGCCGTCTAGCGCGATGCGGTCGCGCGAAGCTTACCACTCATTGCTGGGCGCATGCTTTTCCACTCGTCGTGCAGGATGGCCAGACGTACCACATCGACGAATTCCTCCCCGCGCCGATGGTGTTGACGGAAAATGCCTTCGATTGTGAAGCCGAATTTATGGTGAAGTTTGATCACGGGTTCGTTGAACGCGAGGACTTCACAGCTGAGTTTGTGCAGCTCTAACCGCTTGAAGGCAAAGTCGAGCGCGGCGAACTCCATCTGGGACCCCGTCCCGCGTGGTGCATCGGTTGCTGCATAGAAGGCCCAGACCGCATTGCGATCGCTGTGCGAGACCTGTGAAAACGAGACGACGCCAAGTGGCCTTTCGTTATCCTCGAAGATCAGATCGTGTCGATCTTTTGCATCGTGCATCCTGGCCCACCAAGCGCGGTGTTCTTCGGCGCTTATTTCATGACTTGTGTACATGTTTCTGCGCACTGCAGGCGAATTGCGCCAGGCCAGCACCAGATCGAGATCGTCGTCCGCCATGATCCTTAGGGTTCCCGGCACGCCGTCCGTCATGGGGCCGCCTCCAGCATCGGGCGAGACGCATGCGAAAGCACGACGTCCATGACCCGCGCCGCACCGTTCCCGTCGGTCACTTCGCGTGCCGCAAGGCTGATCGGGTGTGTGGCGGCAGGCTTCAGCAGCGGAGCCACCTTGGCCTCGGCCCATCCGCGTGGGTCGTTTCGGGGCTCGTAGACCCCACCATCGACACAGGCTCCAGTCCTGGAAAGCGCTTGCGCCGCCTCTTTCTGGTTATCGGCCAGGACCAAGTTGATGGCGGGCACGCCGAGGCAGCAGCGTTCCCAGGACGAACTGCCGGCCGCGCCGAGGACGAGATCCATGCCGCTCATCAGCGCGGCCATGTCGGAGACATTTCGGTGAAGAGTGATGCTGCGACCGGATTGCTCCGCATATCGCATCAAGCCGTCCTGGTGGGGATAGGCGGGGCCGGTCACGACATGTAGTTCCACGTCCGGCGATAACGGCAGTTCGCAAAGGCCCCGGAGCGTCCAGCCGGTGCAATTCTCGCCGTCGGCGCCGCCCATGAAGATGAGAAGTGCCTGAACGCTCGTGCCCGCCGCAAAGGCTTCGTCTCTCCGTCGAAGCGAGGCTGGACGCTCGGCCGCAAAGTCGGGCCGCAACAGCGCGTGACGCGGTCCAGTCAGGACACGGCAATGGTCCGGCACCAAATCGGCGTAGTCGTCGGGAGATCTACCGAGCGTTGCATCGAGCACGATGTCGCAATCGTGCGGTCTAGAGAGATCGTCGAACGCCAAAATGAGAGGTGACTGGTCCGTCGACGAGCGCATGGCGCGCTCCCACGCGATGCCGAGCGCGTAGTGATCCACCACGATGATTTGTGGTTGGAGGGCCTTCATGTGACCGCCGAGCACTTCGGCATCATGCTCTTCGGTGGTCCCGAGCCAAGAGCCGTAGGGTGTCGGGCCCGGCTGCGGTCCGCCCTCCGGAAGCATGACCAGTCGATGGCCGGCTTCGCCAAGCTTCCTTTTCATGTCCTCGATCATGACACGCGCGAAAAAGACGCTTTCGAAGCCTTGTTCGGTGAGCGCATTCGCCAGCGTCAGGCATCGCATGATATGCCCCAGCCCGATGACGAGCGAAGCATCGACGCGTATCGCCATCGTGCGAGAGCGTTGGCCACTCATGAGCTAAGCTCAGCGAGGCGGAGGCGGTACAACTCCTCGGCCATCTTCCAATCCTCAGGCGTGTCGATGTCGACCACGCGCGACCTTTCGACATGATAGAGTGCAGCATCCGGGCCGAGCACCGGGCGGTTCGCGCGGACTGCATCTGGTCGGCACCAATAGAACTGGCCTGCATCGTGGTAAGCGGGTTCAAGATCTTGGGATCGGGTCGACGCCAGATCGGGATTGAACATTTCCGGCCGACCATTGCGCAGTCGCAAGGCGCGCTGGATCGGATAGGCATAATCGGTCGCCGCGAAGACGTAGGAGGTATCGTTCCCTTCAAACAGACCGAAGGCGGTATCCAGATCGTAAGCTGTGACGAACGGTGCAGTCGCGTAGAGACAGCAGACCGCATCCACCGCCACGCCTTCCGCTTCCACACGCTCGATCACATCGGCGATGACGGCGAGCGTCGTGGCGTGGTCGTCGGACAGTTCCGGCGTGCGCATGAAAGGGACGTCCGCCCCGGCGGCACGGGCGACCTCAGCGATCTCTTCGTCGTCGGTCGAGACGATGACCCGATCGATATTTCTAGAGGCGAGCGCAGCCTCAATGGAGTAGGCGATGATCGGCCTGCCGAAAAACGGCCTGATGTTCTTGCGCGGAATGCGTTTCGAGCCGCCGCGGGCCGGTATCAGCCCCAGTCTCACCGCAAGACTTCCTTCAAGGCTGCGACGACCTGATCCTGCTGTGGCTCCGTCATCCCATGAAAGATCGGGATGGAGATGGCTCGCGCGTAGTAGGCCTCGGCATTCGGGCAGTGACCGGGCCGGAACCCGAGGGCCCGGTAATAGGGTTGGCGATAGATCGGTATGTAATGGAGGTTCACGCCGATATCGCGTTGGCGCAGGCCTTCGAAGACCTGCCGATGCGAGAGCGCGATTTCGTCGAGCCGCAACTGAACGACATAGAGGTGGAGGCTGGACAGGCTGTCGGCCGGACGGCGCGGCAGATCGACGGCAAGCGCGCGCAGATCCTCGTCATAACGATCCGCCAAACGGTGCCTGTGCGCGATGAAGTCGTTCAATCGGCGAAGCTGCGACAGACCGAGTGCGGCCTGCAGTTCGGTCATACGGTAATTGAAGCCGAGATCGATCTGCTCGTAGTACCAAGGCCCATCGGACAGGCCGGACATGTCGTTTTCGTCGCGCGTGATCCCGTGAGACCGAAGCCGGAGCAGTGCCTTGCCGAGGTCCGCGTCCTGCGTGATGCAGCAGCCGCCTTCACCGGTGGTGATGATCTTGACGGGGTGGAACGAGAAGACCGCGATGTCGGAATGAGTGCAGGCGCCGACTAGATCGCTGCCGTCGCGCGCGCCAATCGCGTGGCTCGCATCCTCGATGACCTTGAAACCGTATCGGCGAGCCAGGGCACCAATCGCGGGCATGTCGCAGGGCAGGCCGCACAGATGAACCGGGATCACCACCTTCGGCAATTGTCCGGCCGCTTCCGCCGAACGGAGCTTCTCCTGCAGCGCATCGACGCTCATGTTCAGCGTAACCGGATCGATGTCGACGAAATCGATCTCCGCGCCGCAGTAGAGCGCGCAGTTGGCCGAGGCGACGAAGGAGATGGGCGACGTCCAGACGAGGTCGCCAGGCCCGACACCGAGTGCGAGACATGCGATATGCAAGGCGGCCGTCGCGGAGTTGACCGCTACGCAATGACGCGCGCCGACGGTTTCGCCAAGCGCACGCTCGAAGGCATCGACCACCGGTCCTTGCGTCAGATGATCCGATCGCAGGACGGCGAGAACGGCTGCGACATCGGCATCGTCGATCGATTGGCGACCATAGGGAACGAAGGGCAAGGGATCACCTCGGCATGGGCCGATTCGCTCGGCCCGATATGACCAATAGCCAGAACTGGCCGCAGATTTCAAATGTGAAACCTTGCTGATGAACGTCCTGTATCCAGGGTGCTCCAGACGCGCAATTCGGCAATTGTCGTGCTAGTCACGAAGGCGGGGCGAATCAGCAGTGGCGGTGGGCTGCGTGCTGGAGGATCGCGCACAGGGCAAAGCGGAGAGCGGGCAGCGGATGTTCACGGGCAAGGCAGTTCTCATCACCGGCGGCACCGGATCCTTCGGCCGGAAATACACCGAGACGATTCTTGCACGCTACAAGCCTTCGCGCATCGTTATCTTCTCGCGTGACGAGCTCAAGCAATACGAGATGGCGCAGACCTACAGCGATCCTGCGATGCGTTATTTCATAGGCGACGTGCGTGACCAGGTAAGGCTTCGCCAAGCTATGGACGGAATCGACTTCGTCATTCACGCCGCTGCCCTGAAGCACGTCCCGGTTGCCGAATACAACCCGATGGAATGCATCAAGACCAACATCAATGGCGCGGAGAACGTCATCTCCGCTGCGATGCAGGCGGGCGTGCGCAAAGTCATCGCGCTCTCCACGGACAAGGCGGCCAACCCGATCAATCTCTACGGAGCGACGAAGCTCGTTTCCGACAAGCTCTTCGTCGCGGCCAACAATATCACCGGCGGACGCGGACCGACTTTTGCGGTCGTGCGCTACGGCAATGTGGTGGGGTC
Organism: Rhizobium sp. EC-SD404; assembly: GCF_902498825.1. NCBI lineage: Bacteria > Pseudomonadati > Pseudomonadota > Alphaproteobacteria > Hyphomicrobiales > Rhizobiaceae > Rhizobium > Rhizobium sp. EC-SD404. The sequence goes on along the minus strand of NZ_LR701459.1, from coordinate 3,811,567 downwards.
GCGGGGTTCGGTGGTGCCATTCTTCAAGAAGCTTATCGCGGAAGGCCGGACGCCTCTGCCGGTAACGCATGAAGACATGACGCGCTTCTGGATCACGCTTCAGGACGGTGTCGATTTCGTCCTTAAGAACTTCGAGCGGATGTATGGCGGCGAAATCTTCGTGCCGAAGATCCCGTCAGTCCGGATTCTCGATCTGGTCGAAGCCTACAGCGGGACACGCGATGCCGCGATCATCGGCATTCGGCCTGGAGAGAAGCTTCACGAGATCATGTGCCCGGCGGACGACAGCCATCTCACCCTCGAATTCGACGATCATTTCGTCCTGCGCCCAACGATCAAGTTCCACCACAGCGATCTCAATTACACGACCAATGCGCTCGGAGAGGCCGGTGTGCCAGTGCGGGTCGGGTTCGAATACCACAGCGGGAACAATTCGGACTTCCTCAATGTCGAACAGATCAGGCAAATGGACACGCGGGCTTGACCTCCCTCTAGCCGTCGCGGTTGCCCCAGTATCGTTGCGTCCCTTCAACCACCCTCACGCAAGCTTCGCCCCCTAGAACAATCTCGAATGGCATGCATGGCGGAGTGTATGTCCGGCTGATTGCGTGTCTGCTCGGGCTGGTTCTAATTGATGGTTTCGATTGCTGATTATCTGCGCGATTTTAGTGCGCCGGACGAGGTTCGCGGTGGACACGCGGCTCGTTTGCGCACCGTCGAGCCGCAGGAATTGCGCATCGAACAATCGCCGATGCTCCCGGACAGGGACTTCGATGCTGAGTTGACGGCTGCTTTCCAGCGCGGCGAGCAAGCGGCAGCTGCACGGTCGGAGGCGGCGTTATCCGATGCGCTCGAGGCCGAGCGTGCCAAACATCGGCAAGAAATGGATTCGATCCGCACTGCCTATGAGCAGGACTACGCGACGACGATCGCGACGAAGCTGGACGGCATCGCCGGCGATCTATCGGAGACGATCGGCGAGCAAGTCAGCGATGTGCTGGCGCCGTTCCTCGATTCCATCATCCGCCGACGCGTTGTCGATGAGCTTGCCCGCGCCATCCAGGCGGCGATCGCAAATGGTCCGGAAGCGAGCGTTTCGGTGTCCGGTCCGAAGGGCCTTCAGGAGCAGTTGGCGCTGCATTTCGAGGATGCGGGTGTCGCCTTCGCATTCGAGGAAAGCGACGACATGGACATTATCGTAAATTTCGACGGCACGGTCTTCGCGACTCGTCTCGCTGACTGGTCAGAAGCATTGAAGGAGGCCGTAGCATGAGCGGAGACAGCGACCGGCCCGAAATCGAACGCGAGATCGTTATCGTTCGACGCGGCGGCCATGGCGGGGAAGAAGGGCATCACGGCGGTGCCTGGAAGATCGCCTATGCCGACTTCATGACGGCGCTCATGGCGTTCTTTCTCGTCATGTGGCTTGTCAACGCCGCCAATGAAGAGACGAAGGCAGCGGTCGCAAGCTATTTCAACCCCATCCAGCTTATGGATGAAAAGCCGGCCGACCGCAGCATCCAGGATGAGGGGCAGTCTTCCGAAGGCGAGACCAATCGTCCTGCCATCGACACGCAGGGCGAAGGAACGACGGATAGTGCGAGCGCCGAGCAGGGCTCGGACCGCAACGCGACTGCTGGCGAAGAAACGCAATATTCCGAATCCGACTATTTCGAAAACCCCTATGCCGTGCTGGCCGAGATTGCCCGTGAAACGGGACAGCAGGCCAATATTTCCGATGCGGGCGAGGGCGGTGCACAGACGTCAGGTCCGGCGTCCGGCGCGTCAGGCGGCGAAGCTTACCGCGATCCCTTCGATCCCGATTTCTGGTCTCAGCAGTCCCTCGGCGAGATCAACCTCGATCCGACCGATCAGGAAACGGCGCTTGTCACGCCGCAGGCAATCTCGGACGATGCTGCGCTGATCGAAGAAGCGCTCGCGCCAACCGCAACTCCTGCCGACCCGGCAGCCAGCGAAGATGTCGTGATTGCTCCGGTGGCGGTGCCAGAGCCGGTACAAACCCAAGGTCCGGCCGAGGCTGCGCCGTCATCCGAAACGCCCCCTGCTGAAATGGCGGCAGCAAGTCCTGCGGCCGAAACCGATACGCAGTCGAACGCCGAAGCGGAAGAATTGCGCACCGAAATCCAGCAGCAGATCGCCGGCGTCGGCGGCAAGCTCGCAGAAGGCCTGGAGGTCACGCCGGCCGAAGGCGGGCTTTTGATCAGCATGACAGACCAGGTCGATGCCACGATGTTTGCCAGCGGGTCACCGGTGCCGCAACGCGAACTGGTGCTGGCCATGGAGCGCATCGGCGCACTGCTCGCGGAGCGTGACGGGCAGATCGTCATTCGCGGCCACACGGACGCGCATCCCTTCCGCGGCGAAGGCAACGACAATTGGCGACTTTCCACGGCGCGCGCCCATAGCGCCTACTACATGCTCGTGCGTGGCGGATTGGAAGAAGAGCGCATCGTGCAGGTGTCGGGCTTTGCCGATCGCCGACCGAAACTGCCTGACGATCCTTTGGCCGACGCCAACCGCCGCATCGAGATCCTCGTCCAGGCCGATGCCAGCGAGATCCTTCCATGACACGGCGCTGGCTCGCCATAGTCGCGGTTGCGGCCACGGCGTTCGTGCCACTCAAGGCACAGGCCATGGAGGCTGGCCCGACGCCGCTCTCCATGGTTCGCTCATTGCAGTTCGTCCAGGACGCCGTAATCAAGGGCGATCATTCGGCCATCGAAATGCAACGACATCTTCTGACAGTGATCGATGAACGTTTGCGGGCAGCGGATGCCGAGACGTTCTACGATCAGCAGGGCATGGACGCGGCAATCATCTACGCGCTCAGCGGTGGAAATCCTGCCACGCTGCCGTTGATTGCGCGCCGGTTCCCGGAAGCGGGCTTCGATCCGCGCCTGATGCCGCTTCTCGAAGAACATCTGCGCGGTCGCGGACGCGGGGTCTTTGAACCCTTGCGCGACATTCTCGTGCATTATCAGGGAACGCGCATCGAGCCCTATCTGACGCTCGTTGCGGCCAATGCAGCAGCTCTTGCAAGTCCGGCGGATTCCATACCGCTCTTCGATTGGGCCAGGCTTCTGTCTCCAGGCTCGATCATCGAGGAAGCGGCGCTGCGGCGTTCGGTCGAAGTTTCCGTTCGGCTGGGCATGGTCGACGAAGGATTGAAGCGTGCCGAGCGCTATGCTCGGCGTTTTCTGCACTCCCCCTATGCTGGCCAGTTCGCGGACCTCTTCGTCGAACTGGTGCTGTCCCACCCGGACGACGTGAAGAGCGAGCGGATCGCCGAGACGCTGGCCTTCATGGATGAAGGGCGGCAGCGCTCGATCTATCTGCGCATCGCACGCAGAGCAGCCATCAACGGCAACCGGACCCTGGCTCTCGAAGCGTCGGCTGCTGCCGAGGGGCTTGGAGAAGCCGACGACAAGGTCAAGGCGCTGGCGGATCTCTATTCCGGCGCTGCGGGTATACCGGGCGACGACGTGGGCAGCGTTGCGGAAGCGGTCTCAAACATCGATGAAGCGGCGTTGTCGCCACGCGACAGAGCGTTGCGCTCGGCTGCTGCCTCGATCGCGGCTGCCGTTACCCGCCCACCATCGCTGGAAGCGATTGCCGAGCCCGTATCGGTGTCGATCGAGCCCGATGCCAACGTCGCCCCTGATATCGTGCAACCGGCCTTAATGCCGAGCGCTGAGGGCGCACCCGAAACTGCCGATGCTCCGACCGATGCCGCCAAAGATGAAGTCGACGGCTTCGTCGACAATCGCCGTGCGCTCCTGGACAGCATCGACGCATTGCTGGAGGAGGATCGATGAGCGGACCTTTGGGAATCGGACTGCCCGCAATCGGGAACGATCAGACGGCCAAGGGCCGAAGCGGCGGCCAGAAGGGTCAGGACGCAGGCGACGTCTTCAGCCAAGCGATCGATCGTCTGTCTGCGAAGGACTCCAAGGGGCAGCGCGGAGGTGCAGGCAACGGCCAGGCGCGCGCCGAGGCCTCATCCAATGGAAAAGGCGACATCGAGGTGGATATCACCAGCGCGCCCCGCGGGGGCAGGGAAGCGGCCGGTGTGCGGGATATCGGCGGCCAAGATCGCAGTTCCCTGCTGGCGATTTTTGAGAACGCAGCCAACGCCGATAGCCGGGCCACGGACGCGTCAAAACCGGATGACTTCGTCTCGCAGGACCTGATCGAAGACAAAGGTCGGGCGATCGACGCCGTTTCAGATTCGGCCGATGCTACAGACCTGACCCAGGATCCCCTGGATCTTCCGAGCACGCAGGCTTTGCAAGGCAGCGGCGTGAACGCCGCGTCCTCCTTGCAGCAAGCTTTGTCGAAGTCGGACACGATCAGTGCCTGGCTTCAATCGCGTGGCGCCACCACGAATGTGCAGGCGACAGCAGCCGAAGGTCATATCGCCAGGGACGGGCCGGACGCCGGCGCGCTACCGGAATCTGGTTCCACACAGGTCGCCGACGGCGAAATGGATGTCTTCCGCAAGGTTGGTGGCAAGGGCGACGTGCCGACTATGGTGATCGATGCCGTGGCTCGCTCCATCGCGCAGGGAATGGTCAAAGGCGACACGCAGCCTGACGGAACGAAGAACGGTCCCATCCGTCTCGATGGTGCATCTCGGGGCGCCAACGCTGACGGGCTCGATCCGGATCTGCCGCGAACGCTTTTCGGGATCGATGGCAGCCGTGGGTCGAGCGAAGCCGCGCCGAAGACAAGCGCCACGACCCCTGCAGACCGTCTTGCCGATCTCGGTGGTCGGCAGAAACGCGCAGATAATTTGTTGCGCAGCGGCGTCGACCTTGCAATTTTGGAAAGCCGCAAGTTTCTCGGCGTGGCAGCAGGACAGACGTCCACGGCAGGCATCATCAGCACCGTGACGGAGAACGGCGAATGGAACGCGATGCTGCGCGACGTGGCCTCTACATCCGCCACGACGCTCGATACGGCGCGCAATGCCAGCAACACGTTGAAGATCCAGCTGAACCCAGTCGAGCTTGGAACGGTTACCGCCACATTCCGTATGAGCGGCGGTCATCTGACCATCGAATTGAAAGTCGAGACGATCGAGGCGTATCGGCAGCTGTCGGATGACCAGAGTGGCCTGGCCAAGGCCCTTAAGGCGCAGGGCATCGATGCTCAAAACGTCGTCGTCCAGCATGTCGGCAGCGATCGCTCCACCCAAAGCGCAAACCCGGGCGCAACCGCCAGCGGTGCAGCCGGACAGCAGGGCCAGGCGGAAGGCGGGAGCAGCCAGCATTCCGCGGCCGGGCAACAGCGTGGCGAAGGCGGCAGCGATAGCCGCCGCGGTTCTGGACGGGAGCAGGGAGATGCCGATGCGCGCAGGACTGATCGCACTGCTTCTGGCGATGTGTATCTCTAGCCAGGTGACTGAGGCTTCAGCGGCAAGCTGCGAAGCCGAGATCGCCGAAGCCGCCGAAGCTTACGACATTCCTGTCGGCATTCTCTATTCCGTCGGATTGACTGAAACCGGGATGCGCGGCTCGCTACAGCCCTTCGCACTCAATGTCGAAGGCAAAGCTCATTTCGCACGATCGAAGAGCGAAGCGGTGGGTGTCCTGAACGACGCTTTGTCACAAGGGAAAGTGCTCGTCGATCTTGGCTGCATGCAAATCAACCATCACTATCACCGCGACCAGTTCGTCTCGGTCGATGCCATGCTCGATCCGCATACCAATGTTCGCTATGCGGCGCGGTTTCTGCACGAGCTGAAAGGGCGGCATGAAAGTTGGACGATGGCAGTCGCGCGCTACCACGCCGGCCCCAACAACGACCCCGCCCAGAAGCGTTACGTGTGCCGTGTCATCAGTAATCTGGTGGCGACGGGCTACGGGCAGTGGACGCCGGGTGCCCGTGCATTCTGCACGTGACATTCAAAGTTGGAAATTCAACCTAAAATTGATTTAGCAAACAGTTCATCGAATTGTGGCCGGCAAGGCCAAATTTAGGCGTTGTTAACTTTTTCCAAAGGAAATTTGTGCCGTAGAGGGGTGTGGTCACTACATCTAGTATCAAATCAGCACGCAGCCCCGTCGCAACTGCCAGAATGCATTAATATTTCCTGTAGTTGTTCCAGAATCTCACGATTCGTAAAACGTGGTTAACGCGATGGGTGCGGTGATTCGGGGGCGACAATGATCGTTGTGGTTGACGAGCGAGAGCTCGTGACGGAAGGCTTTAAATCGCTTTTCGGACGGGAGGGTGTGCCGTCCGCAAGCTTTGAGCCTCGTGAGTTTCAGGCGTGGGTTCACACGGCGGCGGATACGGATCTCGATGCGGTCGAGGCCTTTCTGATCGGCAAGTCAAATTCAAGCTTCGAACTGCCTCGGGCTATTCGCAGCCGGTCCGCAGCACCGGTGATCGCGGTCAACGATACGCATTCTCTCGAAGCCACGCTGGCTCTCTATGACAGCGGCGTCGACGATGTCGTTCGCAACCCGGTTCATCCCAGGGAAATTTTGGCGCGTGCGGCAGCCATCCGCCGACGCTTGAAGTCGATGGTCAACCATACGGACATCGGCTCGATCCGTGTGTTCTCGGATGGTCGCGACCCGGAAATCGAAGGCAACACATTCGCGCTGCCCCGCAGAGAGCGGCGCATCTTAGAGTATCTTGTCGCCAACCGTGGCAAGCGTGTCACCAAGGGACAGATATTCAATGCCATTTACGGCATCTTCGACGAAGACGTCGAAGAGAATGTCGTCGAAAGCCACATCAGCAAGCTGCGCAAGAAACTGCGCAACAAGCTCGGCGTCGACCCGATCGATTCCAAGAGATTCCTCGGCTACTGCATCGACTGGGACTAGCCGATCTTTCGGCCCGGCGGCGACCTCTGTCAGGTTCGCGCAAGCCAGGGCCCATAGCATCGTTCCCAAGCAATCTACAAAGGGTCTGATCGATGAGTCTCAACGGCATGATGCGCACCGGCGTATCGGGAATGAACGCGCAGGCTAACCGGCTCAGCACGGTTGCAGAGAACATCGCGAACTCCGATACGGCAGGCTACAAACGGGCCTCGACCGAGTTCTCGTCGTTGATCCTTCCAGGCTCTTCCGGCTCCTACAATTCCGGCGCAGTGACGACAGACGTTCGCTACAACGTGAACAAGCAGGGTGAGCTTGAGTTCACGTCCTCGGCAACCGATCTCGCGATCGAGGGCCCTGGCTTCTTCATCGTTGAAAATGGCAATGGCGACCCATTCCTCACACGTGCCGGCTCGTTCGTGCCGAATGGCAGCGGCGAACTGGTGAACGCCGCCGGTTTCACGCTGCTCGGCTACCCTTACGATGGCAACGGAACACCTCAGACCGTCGTCAACGGTTTCGATGGGCTGTCACCGGTCAATATCGGCCAGGGCAATTTGAGCGCAACGGCATCAACCGAAGGCAATTTCGCCGGCAATTTGCCGTCGGGCGCACTTCCCGGTGAGACGGTTAGCAGTTCGCTTGCGGTCTTTGATAATGTCGGCAACACAGTTCTGGTAGACTTGGTTTACACCAAAACCCAGGAAGCCGATCCGGAAAACAATGTTCCTGAAATCTGGAAAATGAATGTAAGACGCCGTGACGGTGGTGGTGAACTAAATGTTCCGTTGCCTTCAGAGCCCGTGGAATTGGTATTCGAAGCTGGTCAGCTGACCAGCACGGAAAGCATGCAGTTCAGTTTGAATCCGCTTGATCCCACTTCGCCGATCATAGACATGGACATTGGCCGGATGACTGCGCTCGGCTATCCCTACGACGTCGCTGATGCCGGTGTGAACGGCAGTGCGCCGAGCAAGCTCGAAAGCGTCGAAATCAGCTCAGACGGCATCGTCTACGGCCAGTACGAGAACGGCGACCTCAAGCCGCTTTATCGCCTGGCCATGGCCAATGTTCAGAGCCCGGACAAGCTGCAGCCGCTGGCTGGTAACGTCTACACTCAGGGCGTCGATTCCGGCGTGATCGTCACCGGTTTCGCCGAGAGCGGCAATTTCGGTTCGGTCATCTCCAGTGCTTTGGAAGGCTCCAACGTCGATATCGCGGAAGAGCTCACCAGCATGATCGAATCCCAGCGCAGCTATACGGCCAATTCGAAGGTCTTCCAGACGGGTTCGGACCTGATGGAAATCCTGGTCAATCTGAAACGATAATTCGTCTTTCAAGGTTTTGGCATGTCTCTGACATCGGCACTCAATACGGCTCAATCGATCCTATCGAACACATCGACGCAGACGTCGATCGTGTCTCGAAATATCTCGAATGCAGCTTCAGAGAACTATGTCCGGCGATCCGCCACGCTTGCGAGCAACGGGTGGGGCGCACAGGTCGTCAACATCTCGCGCGCCACCAACGACGTTCTTTTTCGCGACAGTCTCGTGTCGACATCGTCGGCCAGCGGTCAGAACGCGCTGCTCGACGGCATCGACCAGATCCGGGCGCTGATCGGCGGCAATGATTTCGAGAACGCGCCAGCTGCTCTCATGGGGTCGCTCCGAGACTCGCTTCAGCTGTTCGCCTCGCAGCCAAGCAACACGAGCGCCGCCCAGGCAGCGGTGTCGGATGCGATTCTCGTCGCCGACGGCATTCGCCAGTCGTCCATCGATCTGCAGAAGATGCGTCTGCAAACCGACACCGAAATTTCACGGCAGGTCGAGGACCTCAACAAGCTGCTCGGTGAGTTCGAGGTCGTCAACAACGACATAAGAAATGCGACCCGCAGCGGTGATGACGCGTCCGATGCACTGGATAGCCGCGACGGGCTGCTGAAGCGCATTTCCGAAATCATCGGCGTAACGGTGGTGAAGCGTCCCAACAACGACATCGCGCTTTACACCAAGGAGGGCGCCACGCTCTTCGAAACCGTGCCGCGCGACGTGACCTTCCAACGCACAAACGGGTTTGACGCGACCACCACTGGAAATGCGGTCCTGATCGATGGTGTACCGCTCAATGCGGGCGAGGGCGGCGCAACGACCGCATCCGGCTCGTTGGGGGCACTGATCCAAGTTCGTGATTCCATCGCGCCGACCTACCAGGCGCAACTGGACGAGATGTCGCGCGCGCTGGTCACCACATTCCGCGAAGTTTCGCAGTCCGGCGGTGTTGATCTGCCAGGTCTTTTCACTTGGGGTAGCGGCACGATCCCGGCGGACGGCACGATCGTGCCCGGCATGGCGATGTCGCTTTCGGTCAATGCGGCATACATCCAACCGGCCGGCGACGCTTTCCTGCTTCGTGACGGCGGAGCTAACGGCGCAGACTACATTGTCAATGTCGATGGTGGCGCTGGCTTCTCGTCGCTGGTCGAAGGTCTGGTGACGCAGATTTCCCTGCCCGTGAATTTCGATGTGAACGCCCAGATCGGCAACAGCGCGTCATTGATCGATTTCGGTGCAAGCTCGGTCGGCTGGATGGAAAGCCTGCGCCAGCAGGCGAACACGGCTGCCGAGAACAAGAACGCTTCTTACTATCGAACCACCCAGGCGCTTTCCAATGCCACCGGCGTCAACATCGACGAAGAGATGGCCAAGCTCCTGGAGCTGGAGCAATCCTATAAGGCATCCACCCGCATCATTACTGCGGTGGACGAGATGATTGACACGCTTTTGAGAGTGTCGGGCTAAGATCATGAAGACAACCTTCGTCTCGACCAGCGCAATGCAGAACGCAGTCCGCCTCGCGATCCAGCGCGCACAGGCGGAGGTGACCGATCGGCAGCAGGAAGTCGTCACCAATCGATATGCTGATGTGGGCCTGGCCCTCGGCTCGAAGTCGACGCGCTCGATCTCGCTCAACCGCGAAGTTGCGCGTATCGACGCCGTCCTCGATACCAACGCTCTGGTCGGTCAGCGACTGTCGTCTTCGCAGGTCGTTCTCGGACAGATGTCTGAGAGTGCGCAGCAGATGCTGGATACATTGATCACGCTCAGTGACGGCGAGAACGAGTCACTGGTGAAAGTCGCGCAGCAGACCATCAACGGTGCACTCGGCAATTTCGCAGCGCTGGCGAACACGTCAAACAGCGGCGAATATCTCTTTGCCGGAGTGAATACCGACGTTCGGCCGATGAACGACTATTTCGCGCCTGGCTCCCCTGCCAAAGCTGCGTTTGATGATCTGTTTCAGAATCGCTTCGGCTTCTCCCAGAACGATCCACAGACGGAAACGATTACGGCAGCCGATCTCACGGATTTCCTCGATACCGACGTCAAAGCGATGTTCGAGGGTCCCGAATGGAACACCAACTGGTCGAGCGCATCCGACACCAATCTGACGAACCGGATCAACGGTTCGGAGGTGATCCAGAGTTCGACCAACGCCAACAACACGGGCTTCCGGCAATTCGCCATGGCCGCCGTCGTCGGCAGCGAACTCGTCGGCGGGAACTGGAACAGCGAGACGCGGGCGGCGCTCAGCGACTCGGTGATCAGCATGGCCGGCAGCGCGATCACGTCGATCGACGAGCAGCGCGCCGAGCTTGGTGTCGCCGAGATGCGGGTGACGAAGGCCAATGTGAGCCTGCGTACCCAGAAAGATATCGTTGCGGTCTATATCGGCGAACTCGAAGGCGTCGATCCCTACGAGGCTGCAACACGCATGAATACACTGCTCACCCAGATGGAAGCGTCATACGCGCTGACCGCGCGTATCCAGCAGATGAGCTTGTTGAACTTCCTCTAGCCGCTCGTGCCGTTCCGGCATTGGCGCAACACATGACAAGGCGAGCTGAATGTATCAGTTTTCTTATGCCGAGATACAGCAGGATGATGTTGCTGAATCGAAGGACCGGGAGCGGCAGGTTCTCGACAGGTCCATCGGCCTTCTCGAGCGCGCGCGCAGGGCGGGACCGAAATCCCGAGATGCGATCGAGGCTCTCTACTTCACCAATCGCGTCTGGATGCGATTCATCGAAGACCTGAACGCGCCGGACAATGAGCTCGACCTTTCGCTCAAGGCAAATCTGATCTCCGTCGGCTTCTGGATTCTGCGCGAGAGCGACAAGATCCGGAAGGGCGAGTCCGAGAACTTCGAAGGCATCATCGACATCTCGTCGATCATCAGGGATGGATTGAAATGAAGAGTTCGCTCCGGATTTCGCTGAAGAGCGGCGAAAGAATCTTCATCAACGGCGCCGTCCTTAGGGTCGACCGCAAGGTATCACTCGAGTTCCTCAACGACGTCACGTTCCTTCTGGAAAACCATGTTCTTCAGCCGGAAGATGCGACGACGCCGCTCAGGCAGCTCTATTTCATCGTGCAGATGATGCTGATCAACCCGGAAGGGGCGGATCAGTCGATGAACATGTTCAAGAAGTCGATCATGATGCTCTTGAACTGCTTCCACAACGAAGAAATCCGCACGCAGTTGAAGCTGATCGACGAAGTCGTTTCCGGCAAGAAGCCTTTTGAAGCGCTCAAGATGATCCGCAAGCTCTACCCCCTCGAGGATGATGTTCTGAACACCCCCGAGATGACGCCGGCAACGATCACCGCGATCCAGAAGGAGATTGCGCCATGGAGGTAGGGGCGACAGGTAGCGCGACGACGAATACGGCGACGCCCAAATCGCAGCAGGCGTCTGAGAACGCCATGCTCGACTACGACAACTTCCTTCAGCTTCTGGTCGCGCAGATGCGCAACCAGGATCCGACGGAGCCGATGGATTCGACCCAGCAGATCGCACAGCTGGCGACCTTCTCCCAGGTCGAGCAGACGATCCAGACGAACAGGCGGCTCGAAATGCTGCTTCAATCGTCCGCATTGTCGGAGGCCAACGCCGTCATCGGTCGGACGCTGACCTCGACAGACGGCCTGACCTCGGGCGTCGTCAAGGAGGTTCTCTTGCGTGCCGACGGGATCACTGCGATCCTCGAAGACGGCAAGAAGATCGATGTGACGTCGGGCGTTTCCATCAGCTGAGGCATCGTGCCATGAATGAAGCAGACGCTCTCGAACTGGTTCAGAATGCCATCTGGACGATCATCGTGGCCTCTGGGCCGGCGGTGCTCGTCGCCATGGTCGTCGGTGTCGGTATCGCCTTCATTCAGGCCCTTACGCAGGTTCAGGAAATCACCCTGACCTTCGTTCCAAAGATCGTCGCGATCCTCGTCACCGTCGCCATTTCGGCGCCGTTCGTCGGGGCGCAGATTTCGCTTTTCACCAATATCGTCTTCTCGCGCATTGAGAGCGGCTTTTAGTCAGGGCCTCCCGCGGCCCGTCGAAATGCTCGCACAAGCTTCGCTCGTTAGGTCTCTTCCTGGCGGTCTCTAACACCGACGCATGACGCGTCCGTGCGACCGGCCCGAAGCGGACGGCAGTGACGATGGCGCAAATCCAGGCCCTTTCTCCGGCATTTCCCAAGAAGCAAGGCCGCGACGTGGGCTTCGCGCTCGGGATCGTCGCGATCCTCGCGATCCTGTTCCTGCCGCTTCCACCTATCCTCATCGACATGGGCCTCGCGTTCTCGATCGCGCTGTCGGTCCTGATCCTTATGGTCTCGCTGTGGATCCAGCGTCCGCTCGAGTTCTCGTCGTTTCCGACGATTCTTCTGATTGCGACGATGCTGCGGCTTGCGATGAACATCGCGACGACCCGTATCATCCTGTCCCAGGGCCATGAAGGCACAGATGCCGCGGGCAGCGTGATTCATGGCTTTGCGAACCTCGTCATGTCCGGCGACTTCGTCATCGGCCTGATCGTGTTCCTGATTCTGATCGTCGTGAACTTCATCGTCATCACCAAGGGCGCCACGCGCATCGCGGAAGTCGGCGCCCGCTTCACGCTGGACGCGATCCCCGGCAAACAGATGTCGATCGATGCCGACCTGTCGGCGGGCATCATCGACGAGAAGGAAGCGCAGCACCGCCGCAAGGAGCTGGAAGAGGAAAGCTCCTTCTTCGGTTCGATGGATGGTGCGTCCAAATTCGTTCGCGGCGATGCGATTGCCGGGCTTTTGATTACCGCCATCAACATTTTCGGCGGCATCATCATCGGCTATACGCGCCACGACATGCCGATCGGCGAAGCGGCCGACGTCTTCGTGCGCCTGTCCGTCGGCGATGGTCTCGTCACGCAGATCCCCGCGCTGATCGTCTCACTGGCCGCTGGCCTCCTGGTGGCACGCGGTGGCACGACAGGTTCGGCCGATCAGGCCGTCATCGGTCAGCTCAGCCACTATCCGAAGGCGCTGATCGTCGCGGCCGTGCTGATGTTCGTGCTCGCGATCATGCCAGGCCTGCCGTTCCTTCCATTCGTGGCGCTTGGCGGCGTCATGGCTTTTGGTGGCTGGGTCATTCCACGGCAGATCGAAGCGGTGAAGCTTGCGGAGGCCGAGGTCGAGCGCAGCACGAAGATGGAAGAGCAGGCGAAGGAAAAGGACTCGGTCAAGTCCGTGCTGAAGACCGCCGAAGTCGAGCTTCTGCTCGGCAAGCACGTCTCGTCGCGGCTGCTCGGCGCGCATCAGGAACTGGCGTTCCGCGTCGGCAAAATGCGCAAGAAGTTCGCGATGCAGTACGGTTTCGTCGTGCCCGAGATCAAGGTCAGCGACGACTATTCGGTGCCTCAGAAGGGCTACCAGATCCGCATCCACGGAACGGTCGTTGCCGCAAACGAGCTGCGGGTGGGTGAGGTGATGGTGGTCAAGCAGGCCGGCCGCATGCCGAGCGTGCCGGGCGACGATATCCGCGAGCCCGCTTTCGGCATGCCCGCGATTTCGATGCCCGAAAGCTTCACCGAAGACCTCAAGCGTGAAGGCTTTCAGCCGATCGACAACGTTTCCGTCGTGCTGACGCATATGAGCGAAGTCATTCGCAACAATTTGCCGCAGCTTTTGTCCTACAAGGACATGAAGGTTCTACTCGAACGGCTCGACCCCGAGTACAAGAAGCTCGCTGACGAAATCTGCTCGTCGCACATGACCTATTCGGGCCTGCAGGCCGTGCTGAAGCTGCTGCTTGCCGAGCGCGTCTCGATTCGAAACCTGCATCTCATCATCGAAGCGGTTGCTGAACTCGCGCCGCATGTGCGCAAGACCGAGCAGATCGTCGAGCACGTGCGCATCCGGATGGCCCAGCAATTGTGCGGCGATCTGGCCGAGAACGGCGTCCTGCGCGTGCTACGTCTTGGCAACCGCTGGGATCTCGCCTTCCACCAGGCGCTCAAGCGGGACAACAAGGGCGAGGTCGTCGAATTCGATATCGATCCGCGCCATCTGGAAGAATTCAGCGATCAGGCCACGAAGGTCATCCGCGAGGAGTTGGACAAGGGTCGTCCTTTCGTGCTCGTCACTGCGCCCGATGCGCGGCCTTACGTGCGCATGATCATCGAACGCCTCTTTGCGACCATGCCCGTCATTTCGCATGTGGAGATCGCCAAGGGACTCGAGATCAAGGTTCTGGGTTCGATCTCTTGATCACCGATCCCGAAGGCTCGGTTCTCGCTCTTTTCGCGGCGTTCTGCAGGATCGGTGCCTGTTTCATGCTGCTGCCGGGCTTCGGCACCATTCGCGTGCCTCTGCAAATCAGGCTCTTGGTTGCGATCGGCATTTCCTTTGCGCTCGCGCCGCTCATGTGGGACCAGATCTATCCCCGCGTCTCGGAAGGCGGCCCGGGTTATATCGGCATCGTCGGGGTCGAGCTTCTCATCGGCTCGGTCATAGGCCTTCTGGCGCGCTACTACGTAGCCGCGCTCCAGTTCGCGGGTTCGGTCATCTCCATGGTCATCGGCTTCAACGGCATGCCGGGTGGCGGCATCGAGGACATGGAGCAGCACACCGACCTGTCTCGACTGATCAGCTTCACCGGCATCCTCATGCTGTTCATGCTGGATTTCCATCATGTGGTGATCGTGTCGCTGACCAGTTCCTACGACTTCATGCCGCTCGGCCTCGCTTTCGACTCCCAACTGGCCCTGGTATCGCTGACCGACACGCTGCTCGCTTCGTTCCGGCTGGTGCTTCAGTTATCCAGCCCGTTCATCATCTACGGTCTCGTCTTCAACCTCGCCGTGGGTCTCGTGAACAAGCTTGCGCCCCAGATTCCGGTCTACTTCATTTCGCTGCCGTTCCTGATCGCCGGCGGCCTGATCCTGATCTATTTCGGGTCGACCGATTTCTTCCGGCTCTATGGCGCCGGTTTCGAACCGATCTTCATGGAGCGGTGAGGCGATGATCGACCGGCACGCAAAACTGAAACGCCTTGCAACCGTGCAGCGGCAAATGGAGCGCGTCGCCGACGTCGAGCTTGCCGACATCATGCGCGAGCGCGCTCTCGTCGCCGACAAGATCGATGCGCTTGTGAGCGCGCTTGCCTCACCGGCACCTGTGCACGCAAACTTCTCCAAGCTCTACGGCGTGCAGATCGGCAAACTCAAGATCCGCGACCAGATTCTCACCGGGCGCATGCAATTGCAGCAGAAGAAGGTGATCTCCGAGAAGGCCAAGGCGGATCGTCTCGACGAAGTGACGGCCGAGGCGCTCGAAGTCGTCGAGCGGGAGAAGCAGGACCTAGAACTTGAGCAACTGCTTGAATGCATTGGTGCAATCGACGCTCAAGCCTCCCGTAAGTTTCATCGACCATAGTCACGCCATGTTGATTTGACGGTGCGTCGATGCAGATCGCGCCGGAACGTTCCAGCACTGAAGGCCTGTCCATGATGGACGGCGCAGCGCTCAAGCGACGGTGCATATCTTGGCTATCTCCACCGCGAGCGACATCGTTCTCGACGTGATCAACGCAGCAGATCCGTCGAGCGTGCGCGAAGCTCACCGCGCACTGACGGCCAAGGCCGCCAATGGTGCGCAGTCGGCGTCGATCGAGTTTTCGATCGCTCGCGATGGGAGCTCAGCCTCACGCATCGACCGCAGCGGAATGTCGCCGGCCGACGATGCGATGAAGACCTATCGGGACTTCGAGGCCATGGTGTTGCAGACTTTCGTCAAATCGATGCTTCCACAGGATGCCGAGGAAATGTTCGGCGAGGGGACGGCGGGCGAAATCTGGAAAGGCATGATGGCCGAACAGCTCGGCCGGATGATTTCCGAGGGCGGCGGCATCGGCATTGCCGAACAGCTTGCACCGAATGGCGAACGCATCACGGCCGAGGGCCGAATGGTATCGCCGCATACACCGGACGCTGCACGCGACCGCGCGACCATGATGCTTGAAGAGCTGCAACGGACGACGCTGAACGACTGGAAAGATCTTGAGGGACAGGAACGCACTGAAGCTGCGGACAAATTCGCCTAAGCTTCAGTCAACCATTTGCTTTGCCGATAACAATGAAAAGGCCAGACATGGAAACCAACGGCACTGAACTGAGAATCTCCGGCGTCTTGGGCCGGCTGGAAGCCGTACTGGAGCGCGAGAATTCGCTCATCGGCACCGACGCTCGTTTCGATATCACCGCATCAAACGCACAGAAGAGCCGCTGCCTCTATGAACTGAATCTGCTGATCAAATCGCTCGAACCGGCAGAGCTTCCTCGCGCCGCTGGGGATCGTCTGATCCGTCTTCGTCGCGTGGTCGACACGAATGCCACACGCGTCAAAGCGCATATGGAAGCCGTGCGCGACGTGACGGACCTGATCAACGAGGCCGCCCAGGCTGCCGAAGCCGATGGCACCTATTCCATGGACATCTTCAGGCCCGCGGCACAATGATCAAGCTTGCGCTCACCGCCGTCTGGATCTGCGCCGTCACACTCGGCGCGGTCTATTTCGCGATCCAGACATCCTCGACCAACGAAGCGGAAGCCGCCGTGCCGCCTCCGTTCTTCGGTGGGCTCGATTATGTGCGCGGTGAGGTGATTTCGGTTCCGGTCGTTCGCGACGGCGCCGTGCAGGGCTATTTCCTCGCTCGCTTGGTCTTCACTGCCGAGCCAGAGAAACTTTCGAAGCTTTCGATCGAGCCGCAGACGCTGATCACCGACGAGCTCTACACACACCTGATGGGCAACCCGAACATCGATTTCACGGCGATGGAGACGTTCGATCTGACGCTGTTCCGCGAAGGGGTGCGCGATGCGCTGAACGCGCGCGTCGGGGAAAAGATCTTCCACGAGATCATCATCGAGCAGGTGGACTACCTGACTAAGGAAGAAATCCGCTCGAACGCTCAGCGCCGTCGTCCGGCCGCGCCTGCAGCGGCGGCTGCGGCGACTGAGCCCGCGGCGGCGGAAGAACCTGCTGCCCATTGAGCCTAGAGCCCGAATTTCGAGACTCGACAGTTGATTTTCTCGTCGCGATAGCGTCAACGCCTGGCTGACGCACAATGCGGAGACCAGGATGACGGCGCAAATCCTCGATGGCAAAGAGATCGCCAAGGGCGTGATCGCCAGGGTGAAATCGGAAACCCATGCGCTCGTGCGTGAGACGGGCGTGACGCCGGGGCTGGCGGTCATCATCGTCGGCGACGACCCGGCAAGCCACGTCTACGTGTCATCCAAGAGCCGCACGGCTGAAGAGTGCGGCTTCCGGTCGAGCCAGTTCACGCTGGAGGCAACGACCAGCCAGGACGAGCTTGCGGCTCTCATCGCGAAACTCAACGCAGACAAGTCGGTGCACGGCATCCTCGTCCAACTTCCCCTGCCGGCAGGGCTCGATGCCGACGCGATCATCCAGGCGATCGATCCAGCCAAGGACGTCGACGGGCTCGGCGTTGCCAACGCCGGCAAGTTGATGACCGGCGACCTCAAGACAGGGCTGATTTCGTGCACGCCGGCCGGCGCCATGGTTTTCGTGCGCCGCGTCCACGGCAACGATCTCTCAGGCCTCGACGCCGTGGTCATCGGCCGGTCGAACCTTTTCGGCAAGCCGATGGCGGCGCTTCTGCTTGCGGCCAATGCAACGGTGACGACCGCTCATTCGAGAACGAAAGATCTCGCTGCCCACTGCCGGCGTGCGGACATCCTGGTCGCTGCGGTGGGCCGTGCGCAGATGGTCCAGGGCGACTGGATCAAGCCGGGTGCCACCGTGATCGATGTCGGCATCAATCGCATTCCTGCACCGGAACGCGGCGAGGGGAAGACGCGCCTGGTCGGCGACGTGGATTTCCAGGCGGCCGAAGAGGTCGCGGGCACGATCACGCCGGTGCCGGGCGGTGTCGGCCCAATGACCATCGCCATGCTGATGGCCAATACGCTGATCGCGGCCCACCGGGCCGCAGGCCGCGAACCGCCGGTGTTCTGAAGGAAAGAACTGGTGGTTCAGCCCGTTCGCTGCTGACGACCGATGTCCAGCTCGGTCGGGGCAGGACCGGTCGAGGCACGCATGATCAGCTCTACCGGCCACACTTCCTGTTGCTGATCGAGCGTCGAGCGGGCTACGGCGTCGATGAGCCGTTCGCCGATGCGCGCACCGGCAGCCCGGATCGAAGAGCGCGTCGTCGTCAGCGGCGTCGTGAAGTTTTCCGGCTTCAGGTAGGGGAAGACGTCGTCATGCGCGATCAGCGAGATGTCGCGACCGACTTTCAGGCCGCGCTGGTTGATCGCACGGACGGCGCCGAGTGCCAGCAGCATGCTCGAGCACAAGACGGCCGTTGGAGGCTCGTCCGTCTCCAGGCAGCGGACCATGCCGCGGTACCCGTTCTCCTCGGTCATGGCGAACTCCTGACAGTGCGCCGGGTTCAGGCTTAGGTCGCGGCTCTTGAGCGCTTCTTCGAGCCCCGCGCGCCGCGCGATCGCGAAGGTCAGATAGTCAGGCCCGTTGAGAAGCGCGATCCGGCGATGTCCCAGTTGCAACAGGAGATCCGCGGCATCGCGGAAGGCGCCGTGATTGTCGATGTCGAGTAGCGGATAATCGTGCGGCCCATCGCTTGTCGCGCGCCCGTGGACGACGAACGGGAGCTTCAGGGACTTGAGAAGATCGATGCGTGTATCGTTTCGACGCGTATAGGCAAGGAAGATCGCGTCGACGCTGCCGCTGGCCGCGAGCTTGCGGAATGTGGCTTCCTCATCTTCCGGCCGGCTCGGATGGACCACGAGCAGGATGTCTTCCGACACGCAGACTTCGCCGAGGCCTGACAGGAATTCCGAAAAGTGCAGGTCGGTATCGCGCCCCGGGCTGGACGGCATGATCACGCCGATCGAGCCGGCTTTGCCCGTGGCCAGACGCTGGGCCGCGCGGTTCGGCCGGTACCCGGTCGCCTGCACGGCTTGCAGAACGCGTTGACGCGTGCGCTCATTGACTTCAGGATAGCCGTTCAGTGCACGACTGACCGTCGTTTGGGAGAGGCTCAGATGCTTGGCCAACTCTTTCAGGTTCACGGCCGTCACTCCCTCAGGCCCGGCATGCTGCATTGCACCAAAGCGCTTTGGCCAGCGCACTGCCGTGCGTCGGGACGAGACGTGCCCTTGTCTCGGCGGTGCTTCAGATCACGGCGCGATGATACGCGCTTATTCATCATATGCTACTGAAAATGGATCGGTATTGGCGTAATTCAGGAGTTTATTGATAAGGTGCCTTGACTTGGACCGCGGCATCAAATCTTGTCGCTTCGGCCAAAGCGCTTTGGATTTTTGGCCGCTCGTAGCGGTGGCCATTTGCTCAACGTTATGGTCTCTGATCGAAAGAACGCGTTCAGACGAGTGAACTGACTGGGAGGGAACCCGATGAAGAACTGGCTCATGATGAGCGTTGCCGCCGTGGCTTTGACGGCCGGCTCCGCAAGCGCTCAGGAACTGATTTTTGCGCCTGGCGAAGAGGATCGTTTCAACTGGGAAAGCTTCGAGGCATTTTCCGAAGCGCACAACCTCGATGGCGAGACCTTGACGATCTTCGGACCATGGCGTGGCGAGGACCAGGCGCTTTTCGAAAGCGTCGCCGCCTATTTCGAGGAAGCGACCGGTGTCACGGTCAATTATTCGTCTTCTGAAAATTACGAGCAGCAAATCGTCATCGACACCGAAGCGGGCAGCCCGCCGGACGTCGCGATCCTGCCGCAGCCGGGCCTCATCGCCGATCTCGCATCCAAGGGGCAGTTGACGCCGCTTGGCGACGAGGCCTCTGACTGGCTGCTCGAAAACTATGCCGCCGGCGAAAGCTGGGTCGATCTCGGCACTTATGAGGGGCCCGATGGCGAGGCATTCTATGCGTTTCCCTACAAGATCGATCTGAAGTCGATCGTATGGTACATTCCGGACAACTTCGCCGATGCCGGCTACGAGGTTCCCGAGACCTACGAGGATCTGAAAGCTCTTACGGAGCAGATCGCTGCCGATGGCTATACGCCCTGGTGCATCGGGCTCGGTTCAGGCGGTGCGACGGGCTGGCCCGCCACTGACTGGGTTGAAGACCTGATGCTGCGCACCCAGGCGCCTGAAGTCTACGACCAGTGGGTCACCAACGAGATCGCCTTCAACGATCCTGCCGTGATCGGCGCGATCGAGGAATTCGGCTTCTTCGCGAAGAATAACGATTTCGTGCAGGGCGGGAGCCAGGCTGTCGGTTCGACCGACTTCCGTGAAAGCCCGAACGGCATGTTTGCATCGCCGCCGGAGTGCTTCATGCACCGCCAGGCATCATTCATCTCGTCCTTCTTCCCCGAAGGTACCGAGCTCGGTCTCGATGCGGACTTCTTCTACCTGCCGGCATCGGCTGAAAACGATCTCGGCCGTCCGGTTCTCGGTGCCGGCACGCTTGCTATGCTGACACGGGACACGGAAGCCGGCCGCGCCTTCATCGAGTTCCTGCAGACGCCGATCGCCCATGAGGTCTGGATGGCGCAGTCGGGCTTCCTGACGCCCTACACCGGCGCCAATCTCGATGCCTACGCGAATGATGCGCTGCGTCGCCAAGGTGAGATCCTGACGGAAGCAACGACATTCCGCTTCGATGCCTCCGACCTGATGCCGGGCGCCATCGGTGCGGGTGCTTTCTGGACGGCGATGATCGACTATGTCGGCGGCGCGTCGGCAGAAGACGTGACGACGGCGGTTCAGAATTCCTGGGACTCCATCAAGTAACACGACCAAGGCTGCCGGCTCCCTTTCGAGGGAGCCGGCCAGCTCGACGCGCGGCATGATGCAGATGCGCGGGCAAGAGCATACCCAGACCAAAGCCATGGCAGCCGAAGCGGGCGGCCAAAGGGGAGGCTGATCGCATGGAACAGTTCGCAGGCGCACTCCTCACCGTCATTGTCGGTGTTCTCGGCTGTGCGCTCTATTTCTTCGGCTCGAACTGGCTGCTCGACGCGGCCTTTCCGTCGCGGGGACGCGATGCCGTG
Organism: Rhizobium sp. EC-SD404; assembly: GCF_902498825.1. Taxonomy (NCBI): domain Bacteria; kingdom Pseudomonadati; phylum Pseudomonadota; class Alphaproteobacteria; order Hyphomicrobiales; family Rhizobiaceae; genus Rhizobium; species Rhizobium sp. EC-SD404. The sequence continues at coordinate 3,790,315 of NZ_LR701459.1, read as the reverse complement.
ACGGCTGCGCGCAACATGCGACGCGTCGATGCCATCCGCCCCTGGCTCTTCCTTGCGCCGGCGCTGCTCGCGCTCGGGATCTACCTCGTCTATCCGGTCTTCGAATCCCTCAGACTTTCTCTGCACGACCGGTCGGGCCGGAACTTCGTCGGTCTCTCCAACTATGTCTGGATGGTCAACAATCCGGGCTTCCGCGAGTCCATGTTCAACAACATGCTCTGGCTGCTTTTCGTGCCGGCGTTGTCGACGTTTCTCGGGCTCGTCATCGCTGCGCTCACGGATCGCATCTGGTGGGGCAACATCGCCAAGTCGCTGATCTTCATGCCGATGGCCATTTCCTTCGTCGGCGCGTCGGTGATCTGGAAATTCATCTACGACTACCGCGGCGCAGGCTCCGAGCAGATCGGCATTCTCAATGCGCTCGTCGTCTATTTCGGCGGCGAGCCGCAGGCCTGGATCACGATCCCCTTCTGGAACAACTTCTTCCTCATGATCATCCTCGTCTGGATCCAGACGGGGTTTGCGATGGTCATTCTATCGGCTGCACTGCGCGGCATTCCCGACGAGACCATCGAGGCGGCGGTGATCGACGGGGCCAACGGTTTCCAGATTTTTTTCAAAATCATGATCCCGCAGATCTGGGGCACGATCGCGGTTGTCTGGACGACGATCACGATCCTGGTTCTCAAGGTCTTCGACATCGTGCTGGCGATGACCAACGGGCAATGGAACACGCAGGTTCTCGCCAATCTCATGTTCGACTGGATGTTTCGCGGTGGCGGCGACTTCGGACGCGGCGCGGCGATCGCCATGGTGATCATGCTGCTCGTCATCCCGATCATGGTCTGGAACATTCGCCGGGCCAGCGCCGAAATGGAGGGCCGCTGATATGGGAGGCGCCGGTTCCGCAAAATCCCCGCTCACCTGGGCCGTTCATCTCTCGGTGTTGCTGCTGGTCGTCCTCTGGACGCTGCCGACGGCCGGCCTCTTCATCTCGTCCTTCCGCGACAAGGACCAACTGGCGATCTCGGGTTGGTGGACGGCGCTCGCCGGCTCCACCCAGAACCTGCAGGCCCGCACTGGAACCTCTGACGACCAGGTCGAGCGCGACGGCGTCTTCATCCTCGAGGGCAATGTCTTCGGCGAGGGGAGCGGCACCGTGTCGGCGTTCGGCACGTCGGGCCTTAACCCCACGGAATACGAGCCCGGCGCCGAAGCGGAGCTGCGCGAAGGTGGCGTGCTGACCGTCGCCGAGGATGGCACTTATGCGATCACGTCGCAGAGTGAGCTCGAACTGCCGCGCGGCGCGCGCATCTTCTTCACGACCACCGTTCCGCCACGTTTCACGCTCGACAATTACCGCGAGGTGCTCGCGTCCGAAGGCATCGGCCGCTCCTTCATCAACTCGCTGACGGTGACCATCCCGGCGACGATCATTCCGATTCTGATCGCGGCCTTTGCAGCCTATGCGCTCGCCTGGATGAAGTTTCCGGGCCGGGCGATCCTGATCGCCGTCATCGTCGGCCTGCTGGTCGTGCCGCTGCAGATGTCGCTGATCCCGCTTCTCAGAATGTATAACGGGATCGGTGCCTTCCTCGGCGTGCCGGCCAAGACCTATCTCGGCATCTGGCTTGCGCATACGGGCTTTGGTCTGCCGCTCGCGGTCTATCTCCTGCGCAACTATATCGCCGGGCTGCCGCGGGAGATCATGGAATCGGCGCGTGTCGACGGGGCAAGCGACTTCGAGATCTTCACGAAGATCGTGCTGCCGCTCTCGTTTCCGGCGCTCGCTTCCTTTGCGATTTTCCAGTTCCTCTGGACCTGGAACGACCTGCTCGTCGCCATGGTGTTCCTGGGCGCGCAGGACAGCGAACTCGTTTTGACTGGGCGTCTGGTCAACCTTCTCGGATCACGCGGCGGCAACTGGGAAATCCTGACGGCATCTGCCTTCATCACCATCCTGGTGCCGCTCGCCGTGTTCTTCACCCTTCAACGCTACCTCGTCCGCGGCCTCCTCGCGGGCTCCGTGAAAGGCGGATAGTCCTCCCAAATGACGATTGCCATGAACAACTTGACCGAAAACGCGACATTGCTCACCGAAAAGGCCGCTGACCAGGATTGGTGGCGCGGCGCGGTGATCTATCAGATCTATCCGCGCTCCTTCCAGGACACGAGCGGCGACGGCGTCGGCGACCTTGCCGGGATCGCGCAGCGCATCCCCTACATCGCATCGCTCGGCGTGGACGCGATCTGGATTTCGCCGTTCTTCACCTCGCCGATGAAAGACTTCGGCTACGACGTCTCCGACTATTTGAGCGTCGATCCGATGTTCGGCACCGTGCACGATTTCGACGAAATGATCGCCACGGCCCATGCCCATGGCCTCAAGGTCATGATCGACCTCGTAATTTCGCACACGGCGGACATCCATCCCTGGTTCGTCGAAAGCCGCTCCAGCAAGGACAATGCGAAAGCCGACTGGTATGTCTGGGCCGACGCCAAGGACGACGGCAGCCCACCCAACAATTGGCTGTCGATCTTCGGCGGCACCGCGTGGGAATGGGATTCCACGCGCTGCCAGTATTACATGCACAACTTCCTCACCTCGCAGCCGGACCTCAACTTCCACAATGAAGAGGTGCAGGCGGCCGTGCTCGATGTGGCGCGCTTCTGGCTCGACCGCGGCGTGGACGGCTTCCGGCTCGACACGATCAATTTCTACTTTCACGACCGGCAGCTGCGCGACAATCCGAGCCTGCCGGTGGAGCGCCGCAACGCAAAGACTGCGCCCGCGGTGAACCCCTACAATTGGCAGGAACATCTCTATTCCAAGAGCCAGCCGGAGAATGTCGAGTTCCTGCGCCGCTTGCGCGCGCTGATGAACGAGTATCCGGCGATCGCGGCTGTCGGAGAAATCGGTGACAGCCAGCGCGGGCTGGAACTGATGGCCGAGTATACCGGCGGCGGCGACAAGATGCAGATGTGCTACGCCTTCGATTTCCTGGCGCCGGAAGTACCGACGGCGGAGAGTGTCGAAGAGGTGTTTACAACGCTGCGCCAGGCTTCGGAAGACGCGTGGCCGTGCTGGGCGATGTCGAACCACGATGTCGTGCGCCCGGCGACCCGCTGGGGCGACCATGTGCGCGACCGCACGGCCTATATGAAGCTGCTTGCCGGGCTCATGGCATCGCTGCGCGGTTCGCTCTGCCTCTATCAGGGCGAAGAACTGGGACTGACGGAAGCCGACATTGCCTATGACCAGCTGCAGGATCCTTACGGCATCCGCTTCTGGCCCAAGTTCAAGGGTCGTGACGGCTGCCGCACGCCAATGGTCTGGGACGGCGACGATGCAAACGCCGGGTTCTCAAACGGCCGGCCGTGGCTTCCGATCCCGGGCGAGCATCTCGGCCTCGCAGTCGACAAGCAGGACCATGTCCAGGGCTCGATGCTGAACCATTACCGGAAGCTTCTGGCATTCCGGAAGGCGCATGAGGCCCTGCGTGTCGGCACGATGTCTATCCTGAAGGCCGAAGACGGTATCCTGATCATCGAGCGAAAGGCCGGAGACGAGACGATCCTGTGCGTCTTCAATCTGTCTGAGGAGCGTCGGGACTTGAAGCTCGACAACCCTCGCATCCAGGCGATGGGCGATCATGATTTTTCGGGCCTCTACCGCGACGGCATCGTCCATCTGGGTGCTTTCGATGCGTTTTTCGGCAAGTCGGACTGAGGATCGAGAGGAAACGTCGAGTGCGGGTGGCCCGAAGGCCATTCGCCCGGACGGGGGAGCGAGATGACCGCAGTACAGCTCAATAACATCAAGAAGTCCTATGGCAGCGTGGATGTGATCCATGGTGTCGATCTCGACATTGAGGAGGGCGAGTTCGTCGTCTTCGTCGGCCCATCCGGCTGCGGAAAATCGACGCTTCTCAGGATGATCGCAGGTCTCGAGGAGATTTCCGGGGGCACGCTTTCGATCGGCGGGCAAGTGGTGAACGACATCCCGCCATCCAAGCGCGGCATCGCGATGGTGTTCCAGTCTTATGCGCTCTATCCGCACATGACGGTCTACGACAACATGGCCTTCGGCATGCGGATCGCCAAGGAAAGCACGACGGAAATCGACCGGCGTGTGCGTGCCGCAGCCGACATTCTTCAGCTCACCCAGTATCTCGACCGCCTTCCGAAGGCGCTGTCGGGCGGTCAGCGGCAACGCGTCGCCATCGGGCGGGCCATCTGCCGCGATCCGAAGGTGTTCCTTTTCGACGAGCCGCTGTCGAACCTCGATGCCGCACTGCGCGTGGCGACTCGCATCGAGATCGCCAAGCTGCATGAATCCATGCCTGAAACAACGATGATCTATGTCACGCACGACCAGGTCGAAGCGATGACGCTGGCTGATCGCATCGTCGTGCTGTCCGCTGGCCGGATCGAGCAGGTCGGGTCGCCGATGGAGCTCTACAGCCGGCCCGCCAACCTCTTCGTCGCCCAGTTCATCGGGTCGCCTGCCATGAACATCATCCCGGCGCGGATCGAACAGGCCGGCGCTGAGACCACCGTGACGCTGACCGGCGGCAAGGCAGCCAAGCTCGATATCGCGACCGATCCGTCACAGCAGGGCAAGCCGGCGAAATTCGGCGTCCGGCCGGAGGACCTGACGGTCGCGAGCGGGGACGATTATCTTTTCGAGGGGCGGGTCGCCCTGTCCGAAGCGCTCGGCGAGGTGACCCTCTACTACATCGAGGGGCTGGTCGAGAACGAGCCGATCGTCGTGAAGCTTCCCGGCAACCAGCCGGCGCGGCGCGGCGAGACGGTGCGTTTCACCGCGGATCGGGATCGTCTTCATCTCTTCGACGAGGGCGGGCAGAGCTATCGATCCTAACGCGCTGCCCGTCGAAAGGCGGGATTTGAAACTTCCGGCATGCATCTCCGTATAATCTCAAGTCCTGGCTGACAGGACCGAACCCAAACGGAGCTATCATGATCAAGTCGATTTCAGCGGCCGCGGCTATCGTCGCGGTGCTCGCTACTGGTGCGTCTTATGCGCAGTCTAATCCGACGGTCGGCGGTGCAGCGATGTTTGAAGATCGCACCATTGTCGAGAACGCGGTCAATTCCCCCATTCACACGACGCTCGTCGCCGCCGTGCAGGCTGCGGACCTCGTCGAAACCCTCTCGAGCGCAGGCCCGTTCACGGTGTTCGCGCCCGTCAACGACGCTTTTGCGGCTCTGCCGGCCGGTACTGTCGAAGGTCTGCTTCAGCCAGAGAGCAAGGATCAGCTCGTCAAGGTGCTGACTGCGCACGTCGTCGCCGGCGATCTCTCGGGCGGCGAGCTTCTGCGTGACGTTCAGGCGGCAGGCGGTGAGCTGGAACTGACGACCGTGAGCGGAGATACGCTGACGGTGGTGGAATCCGGTAACGGCCTTGCCGTGCGCGACGAGAATGGCGGAATGGCGATCATCACGACGGCAGACGTCGATCAGTCCAACGGCGTGATCCACGTCATTGATGCGGTCCTCTTGCCGAACTGAACCTATCGATTTCAGACGGGGCCTGGGAAGGACGCGCGGCTTTGGCATTATGACCAGAGCCGCGCGTCTTTGTTTCAGTAAAGGACGCTCGCGCCTTCGCTGGCGGGACCGGCGACTGCGCGGAAGGCCGCAAAAAGCTCGCGACCCATGCCGAAGCCATTTTCGGTGAGGTCGGCCGTGACGGCCTCCCGCATTTCCCATTCGGCAGCGTCGACCAGCACCGACAATTCGCCGGTGACGGCATCGACACGGACGATGTCGCCTTCACGCACTCGCGCGATCGGGCCACCATCGGCCGCCTCGGGCGTGACGTGGATCGCGGCGGGCACCTTGCCGGATGCGCCCGACATGCGCCCATCGGTGACGAGCGCCACTCGGTAGCCACGGTCCTGCAGCACGCCGAGCGACGGCGTGAGCTTGTGGAGCTCGGGCATTCCGTTCGCCTTCGGTCCCTGAAAGCGGATCACGGCCACGAAGTCCTGGTTCAACTCGCCTGCCTTGAACGCATCGATCAGCGACTGCTGGTCGTGGAAGATCTTTGCCGGTGCCTCGATCACATGGCGGTCCGGCTTCACGGCCGAAATCTTGATGACGGCGTTACCGATATTGCCCTTGAGCATCTTCAGGCCGCCATTCGACTGGAACGGCTCGTCCACGGTCGCAAGGATCTTCGGCTCGGCGCTTTCCTTGAGCGCCGGGCGGCGCTCGATTGCGCCTGCGTCATCCATTCCGATTTCGATGGCATAGGGTTCGAGACCCTTGCCCCAGACGGTGCGCACATCGTCGTGCAGCAGGCCCTTCGAGAGCAATTGTCCGATCAGGTAGCCCATGCCGCCGGCCGCGTGGAAATGGTTCACGTCGGCAAGGCCGTTCGGATAGACGCGGGCGAGCAGCGGGATCACGTCCGAGAGCTCTGAGATGTCTTCCCAGGTGAGCCTGATGCCTGCCGAACGGGCCATGGCGACCAAGTGCAAGGTGTGGTTGGTGGAACCGCCGGTCGCGTGCAGACCGATGACGCCGTTGACGATCGAGCGTTCGTCGATCATCTCGCCCGCCGGCGTGAAGTCGTTGCCGAGTGCGGTGATGGCGAGGGCGCGGCGGGTCGCTTCCTTGGTCAGCGCATCGCGCAGCGGTGTGTTCGGGTTGACGAAGGACGACCCCGGCAGATGGAAGCCCATGATTTCCATGAGCATCTGGTTGGAGTTGGCGGTGCCGTAGAAGGTGCAGGTGCCCGGTCCGTGGTAAGACTTCGATTCCGCCTCCAGCAGCTCCTCGCGGCCGACCTTGCCTTCGGCGAAGAGCTGGCGGATGCGGGCCTTTTCGTCGTTCGGCAAGCCGGTTGTCATCGGACCCGCCGGAACGAACACGGCCGGCAGATGGCCGAAAGTCATCGCCGCGATCATCAGGCCCGGCACGATCTTGTCGCAGACGCCGAGATAAAGCGCTGCGTCGAACATGTTGTGCGACAGGCCGATGCCGGCAGACATCGCGATCACGTCTCGCGAGAAGAGCGACAGTTCCATGCCCGGCTGGCCCTGGGTGACGCCATCACACATGGCAGGCACGCCGCCGGCAACCTGGGCGACGCCGCCGGCTTCCCGTGCCGCCTCGCGGATCATGTCCGGGAAGCGCTCGTAGGGCTGGTGGGCGGACAGCATGTCGTTATAGGCCGTGATGATGCCAAGGTTCGGCACGCGGTCACCGGCCAGCGCATCCTTGTCGTTGGGGCCGCAGGCGGCAAAGCCGTGGGCGAGGTTGCCGCAGGCGAGCGCCGCGCGGTGCGGGCCCTGTCTGGCCGCGCGGCGGACGCGGTCGATATAGGCTTCGCGAGTCGGCTTGGAGCGCTCGACGAGGCGGCGGGTGATCGTTTCGATGCGTGTATCGGCAGCCATGGTTTCGCTATCCCGTTGTCAGTTCGGTTCGGCTGACTTCAGCCGGGCGAAGATCGGGCGTCAGGGCGCCCAGTAGATTTGGATCGGTGCCGGCGCATGAGCGAACACGGCGCGGATCGGCATGTCGTTCGCGTCTTGTCCGGCCATCGCCTGGTCGAGGACCTGGCGTTTTTCGGCGCCTTCGATGTGAAGCACCAGAAGCGGCGCTTCAACGATCCGGGGCAGCGTGAGCGTCAATCGCGGTTCGCCGGCGCCGGGCGCTTCGATCGGAATAACAGCCGTCGGCATGTCGGGGTCGATCGTTTCTGCCAGCCGGTCGCCGCCCGGAAAGAAAGATGCCGTATGACCATCCGTTCCAAGTCCCAAGATGGCGACGTCGATCGGTCGGGGCAAGGCGTCGATCACACCCGATGCGCGGTCCGCGGCGAGGTGGACCTCCGGCGCATCGTTGAAAAGCGGCACGAAGCGCGCGCGTGCGGCGCGATCCACGAGCAGGTTTTCCACCACGAGCTTCTGGTTGGACCGCTCGTGCGTTTCCGGCACGAAGCGCTCGTCGATGAGCGTGACGGTGACCTGATCCCAGGCAAGCTCCTTGCCGGACAAGGCCTTGAAGAAGGACTTCGGCGTAGAGCCACCCGACACCGCGAGCGTTGCGCGGCCCCGCGCACTGACGGCAGCGTTCAAGGCTTCCGCGACTGCGTCGGCAAGCGCTTCGGCGAGTGCAGCCCGATCGGCAAATTCGTGGAGCTTCGGCGACACCGGCATCGGATCAGAGCTCATGCCAGGTGCGGCCGTCGCGTTCGATCAGCGCGATCGCCTGGCTCGGACCTGACGTTCCGGCCGTATAGCCCTGGACCTGCTGCCCGGTATCGTCCCACGACTTCAGGATCGGATCGACCCAGCGCCACGCAGCCTCGACTTCGTCGCGGCGCATGAAAAGCGTCTGGTTGTTGCGGATGACGTCGAGCAGCAGGCGCTCGTAAGCATCGGGATTTCGGACGTCGAAGTTTTCGGCAAAGGTCATGTCGAGCGGCACGTGGCGCAGGCGCATTCCGCCCGGGCCCGGATCCTTGATCATGATCCACTGCTTGACCGCTTCGTCTGGCTGCAGGCGGATGACGAGCTGGTTGGCGATGACGCGGCCGGCGCTCTCGTCGAAGATGGAGTGCGGGATCGGCTTGAAGGCGATGACGATTTCCGAGGCGCGCTCGGCCATGCGCTTGCCGGTGCGCAGGTAGAACGGCACGCCGGCCCAGCGCCAATTGCCGATCTCTGCCTTGATGGCGACGAAGGTCTCGGTGTTCGAGGTGCCGCTCTCCAATTCGTCGAGGTAGCCCTTGACCGGCCCGCCGGCCGAAGCTCCCGCGCGGTACTGGCCGCGCACGGTCATCTGCTGGACGTTGCGGCTGGTGATCGGGCGAAGGGCGCGCAGCACTTTCAGCTTTTCATCGCGCACGGCCTCTGCGTCCATCGACGATGGCGGCTCCATCGCGACGAGGCAGAGCAACTGCATGATGTGGTTCTGCACCATGTCGCGCAGCGCGCCGGCGGTGTCGTAATAGCCGGCCCGGCCTTCGAGGCCGACGCTTTCGGCAACCGTGATCTGGACGTGGTCGATATGCGCGGAATTCCACAGCGGCTCGTAAAGCGCGTTGGCAAAGCGCAGCGCCATCAGGTTCTGCACCGTCTCCTTGCCGAGATAGTGGTCGATGCGGAAGACCTGCTCTTCGCGAAAGACGCTGCCGATCGTGTCGTTCAGTTGCCGCGCCGAAGCGAGATCGCGCCCGATTGGCTTTTCGACGACGATCCGGGTCTTCTCGGTGATCAGCTCATGATCGCGGATATGCTGGGAAATATCACCGAAGAGGGAAGGCGAAACGGCGAGATAGAAGGCGCGGATGCGATCCTCGCCCTCGGCCAGAAGTTCCTTGAGATCACCCCAGCCCTTGTCGGATTTGGCATCGACGGCGACGTAAAAGAGGCGTTCGAGAAATTTTTCCACTTCGGCTTCATCAAGGCCGCCATTGCCGACATGCTCGACAAGCGCAGCGCGTGCGAACTCGCGGAACTCGTCGTTGGAAAGTTCGGAGCGCGACGCACCGATGATGCGGGTCGGCTCGGTCAGCTGGCCGGCTTCCTGGCGGTGATACAGTGCCGGAAGGAGCTTGCGCTCGGAAAGGTCGCCCGTACCGCCGAACACGACATAGTCGAAAGGATCGACCGGAATGATCTGGCTGCTCATCGCATCAAGTCCCTGCAATCGGTGTCGTCGAGGCTTTTAATCTAATCGATTTAAAAAGGCCAGAGCGTGGCGATACTTTTGGTTTACGTCAGATTCGGTCACGCAGCGAAAACCATGTCATCGCCAGGAAAAGCAACGGTTGGCGCAATCGCGTCCCGCCAGGGAAGGCGGGGATCTTCAGACGCTCGAACTGGCCGAGCCGGCTGCGATCGCCCAGCACCGCATCGGCATAGAGCTTGCCGCAGTAGTTCGACAATTTCACCCCATGGCCCGAATAACCGCCGATCGTGATCACATGCGGCATCACTTCGCGCACGAAGGGCTGGCGCGGCATGGTGATCGCGACTGACCCCCCCCAGGCATGGGTCATGTCTATATCGCCAAGCTCCGGGTAGATTTCTGCGATCTGCTTGCGGATGTGCGACTTGATGTCGGTGGGGCTTTCCGATGTGTAAGCCTCGCGTCCGCCAAACAGCAGCCGACCATCGAGGCTCTTGCGAAAGTAGCGCACCACGAAACGACTGTCGTCGACCGCTTCGCCGCCTGGAATGATCGTCGCCGCGTCGATCGGCACGGTCGCGCCGATAAAGGAGCGGATCGGCATCACATGGGCAGCCGTGACCGGCTCGAGATCGCCGATATGGGCATTGCAGGCGAGAAGCGCGTGGCTCGCAGTGATCGTGCCGCGGTCGGTCGTGACCGTGATGATGCCATTGGCGCTGGAGATGCCCGTCGCGCGCGTATTCTCGTAGAGTTTCGCGCCTGCCGCATCGGTGGCGCGTGCCAGCCCTGCGACGAGCTTCATCGGGTGGATATGGCCGGTGCCCATGTCGCGCATGCCGCCGAAGAAGCGCGTCGACCCGAGGCGTTCTGCGGTCTCGGCGGCGTGCATGAACGTCGCCTGGGTGTAGCCGTAGCGCTCGGCCAGAATGTCGACATAGGAGCGGAAATCATCGACATAGCGCTTCTTGTGCGCCACCGAGAGCTGGCCCGGACGGAACTCCATATCGATGCCGAGCCGCTCGGCGAAGTCTATCAGGTAGCGCTTGCCGTCCTCGGCGAGATCAAACAGCGCTTTAGATGTCTCCAGTCCGTACTGCGATTCCAACGTGGTGACGTCTTCGCGCTGTCCCGTGCCGATCTGGCCGCCATTGCGCCCGGAGGCGCCGTCGCCAAAACGAGCAGCGTCTATCAGGACGACATCGACGCCGGCGACGGCCAGATTATAGGCCGCCTGCAAACCCGTATAACCGCCACCGACGATGACGACGTCGGCTTGACTGGAGCCATCAAGCGCTGGAAAGGACGGCCGCTCGGCAAGCACGTCCTCGTACCAGGAGATGCCGGGCGAGATGGGGCTTTGATAGGCGATGGTCTGTTCCGTCATCATGTCGTGGCTTCGCGCCGGCCGATCAGCGCAATTTCGCTTTTCGTCGAATCGCTCAATTGCTCTGAGTTTTTGATTTGTCGCGTTTCCGAACGGTGAACCGGTATCCACTTCACCTGGAAACGCTCAGACGTTCAGCAGGAGGTATTCACGCTCCCACGGACTAATCACCTGCATGAAGGTTTCGAACTCGCCGCGCTTCAGCCCGCAATAGGTGGCGATGAAATCAGCGCCGAACACGTCCTGAAACGCGGGTTCGCTTTCGAGCAACGACACGGCTTCCAGCAGCCCTCGGGGGAGATCGACCGTCGTACCCTCATTGGCGGTGTGCGCGGTTGGTGCCGAAGGCTTTACGCCGCGCACCATGCCGAGATAGCCGCAAGCGAGCGACGCGGCGAGCGCAAGATAAGGGTTTGTGTCGGATGAGGGGAGGCGGTTTTCCACGCGCCTTGCGCTCGGATCGGAACTTGGCACGCGGAAGGCGGTGGTGCGGTTGTCGTAGCCCCAGGCATTGTTGACGGGGCAGGCCATGTCCGGAGTCAGCCGGCGATAGGAATTCACGTATGGCGCCATCATGACGAGTGCCTTGGGCACGAAGTGCTGCATGCCGCCGATGAAGGAAAAGAACTCTTGCGAGGCCTCGCCCTTCTCGTCTGCGAAGACGTTGCGCCCCGTTTTTATGTCGACGACCGACTGGTGGATGTGCATCGCCGAACCCGCCTGGCCCTGCATCGGCTTGGCCATGAAGGTGGCGTACATGTTGTGGTTCAGCGCCGCCTCGCGCAGCGTGCGTTTGAAGAGGAACACTTGGTCGGCGAGCTCGATCGGATCGCCATGGCGCAGGTTGATTTCGAGCTGTGCCGGACCCTCTTCATGGATCAGCGTATCGATCTCCAAACCTTGCGCTTCGGAGAAATGGTAGATGTCGTCGATCAGCTCGTCGAACTCGTTGACGCCTGCAATGGAATAGGCCTGGCCACCGGCAATGGTTCGGCCCGATCGACCCTTCGGCGGCTGCAGCGGATAATCCGGATCATCATTCTTCGCGACGAGATAGAACTCGATCTCGGGTGCGACGACCGGCTGCCAGCCACGCTCGCGGTAGAGACTGACGACGCGCTTCAGAACGTTGCGCGGCGTATAGCCGACCTCGTTGCCCTGGGTATCGACAATGTCGCAAACGACCTGCGCCGTGGGATCGGTTTCCCAAGGAACGACCGAGAGCGTCGACAGGTCCGGCACGAGCTTCAGATCGCCATCTGTCGGGTCATAGCGGAAGTCGCCCGTCTCTTCGGGATATTCGCCGGAGATCGTGTGTCTGAACAATGCGGAGGGAAGCGATAGCGACGTGTTGGACGTGAATTTCGACGTCGGCATCATCTTGCCGCGCGGCACGCCGGCAATGTCGGGCGTTATGCATTCAATGTCTTCGATACCACGCCACTTCAGCCATTCGCTGGCTTGCTTCCAGTCTTTTACACCACGTTTCTGGTCGATGAAGGCTGGACGTTTGCGGGGACGTTCCGTCCTTGCTGCGTCCGGATGAAGTTCGATTCTGGAAGGCATCAATCACCGTTTCAGTTTATGTCGATATGAGCATAGACCGGCGAAGTGACGGGCGAAAGACCTGAGCCTAATCCTCGATCTGATCCGTGGCCGATCGCGCCGCCGGATCAAATGCGGCGCTTGCGCGTTAATCCGTTCATCACGGGCAAGCAAAAGGATCATCCCCATGCTGAAATTTATCGGCGGCACTGTTGGTGTCATCTTCTTGATCGGTCTTCTGGTCGTCATCGGTTTGCTAAGTCTAATTTTCTGACGCCGACACTCAAGTCTCGCGACATCGAGACAGAGTCACTCTCCCGCAGTCTGCCGGCCCGTTTATTTCCGGGCCGGATCCCCAAAATTCTACTGTAAATGCGATCTATCGCCTTCCTACGTTAAGTTTTCGGCAAGTACGCTCGCGCATTATTTGTAGCAGGCTGTTGCGAGTTTCCGACTTGCGCCGACATGACGTCCCAAGCCGCGCCATCATAGGCATGTCTGTTTGTCTATGGTTGTGCACTTTCATCAAATACACTTTGATTGATGCACGCCGAGTTCAAGGGGTGTGGGAATGTCGTTGCTCGCCACGGGCAGGCTTGCAGTGTGCGCGGCGCTCTGGGGGGCAGCTTTTGCGCCATTGTCCCAGGCATCCGCCAACGGAATTGACCACCGAGAAGCGGTCAAAGCGTATTTTCAAGATAGTCTGGCCGAGTGGGTCAAAAGCCCCGAAATCATCGAAGCTGTGCGCGCGCAGAACGGCACGACATCCGCATGGACACAAGCCGACATAGATCGTGCCGACGCCGACTGGCGCGCGGAAGTCGGTCAGATCGAGCGTCCTCAGATCGACGCCATGATCCAGAACACCATCTCTCAGTTTCTGCGCCAGAAGCAGTCCGCAGCCGACTGGATGATCGTCGAGATCATTGTCATGGACGGCAAGGGAATGAATGTCGGTGTCAGCACGCCGACATCCGATTACTGGCAGGGCGACGAAGCCAAATTCCAGAAGACGTATCTTCAGCCGGAAGCCGGCCTTTTCATCGACGACATCGAATACGAACCCGATACGCACCTCGTCATCAGCCAGGCGAACAGCGCGATCATCGACCCGGACACCGGCGAGCCCATTGGAGCGATCACGGTCTCTTTGAACCTGAACAAGCTCTGATCGCGCCAAGGACAACATACACATGAAAACCAATGATGCAGCACTCGGTCCGGTCAGTTTTCTCGGCCGGCTCTCGCTGACCACGAAGCTCGCCGCGGTCATCATCGCGGTCAACCTCATCGGCCTCGGCGCCACGGTATGGTGGCTATATCAATCAGCCGGCCAGACTTTGCGTCAGGATGCCTTTGCCAATTGGAGCCGCGAGGTCGAGCAGATCGGTATGGTCGCGGCGGGCGGCGTCAAGTGGAACGTGCCCGAAGCGGTCGAGGACGCTTACAAGGGATACGCCTCGTCTGACGACCACGATCTCGTTCAAATCCTCGTTTACAATGCGGCTGGTAGCGAAATTGCGGGTTGGACCCGTGATGGCGTCGACCCGGCGGGCCCTCATCAGGCCATCGAAGCGGTCATGTCATCTCCGCCGAGCGAGACCGTCGTGAACGACATGCCTCTCGGCGATGGGCAGGTGACGATCGTCGCGCCGCTCGAAGCCGACAGTGAAGGCAATGCGCGTGGTCACATCGCGACCGTTTGGAGTACGGAAGGGCTCGCTGCAACCAGCGCCGGCTTCGGGATGCAGACGCTCATGGTGCAGGGCGTGTCCATTCTCTTGGTCGTTGGCCTCTTTCTTTTCGCACTGAGAGCGATCGTCACACGTCCCCTCGGAGACCTCACGGCGCGCATCAAGCGTCTGGACGACGGCGATCTTGAAACCGGCGTTCCGCACCGTGCCCGCGCCGACACGGTCGGCGTGGTCGCGAACGCGCTCGAGAATTTCCGGATTTCGGCCATGGAAAAGCGCGAAGCCGAAGCAGAAGCCGCTCGCCAGCGGGCCGCCTTCGAAGCGGAACGCGAACGCAACGAGACGGAGACCGTCCGCACGGCCAAGGCCCGCGAGCAAGCGATGGAAACCGTCGGCGATGCGCTCCGTCGCCTGGCGCAGGGCGACCTGACCGTTCAGATCGAGACCATCGACAGCGCGTTTGCGCTTCTCCAGGACGACTTCAACGCGGCGGTGAAATCGCTCGGTGAAACGCTTTCCGATATCTCCGACGCCACGCAGTCGGTCAGCGGCAGCTCCGGCGAAATCGCGAAGGCTGCAGACGATCTGTCACGTCGCACCGAGCAGCAGGCGGCGTCGCTTGAGGAGACCGCAGCAGCGCTTGACCAGATCACGCAGACGGTACGCGCCAGCGCACAGCGGGCGGAAGAAGCAGACCGCATGGTCGTGGATGCAACGACGGGGGCCCGCAATTCCCGTGCTGTCGTCGGCGATGCCATCACTGCAATGGAGCGGATCGAGACATCATCGACGCAGATCAGCCAGATCATCGGCGTGATCGACGACATCGCCTTCCAGACCAACCTTCTGGCGCTCAATGCCGGGGTGGAAGCGGCGCGCGCCGGTGAAGCAGGCAAAGGCTTTGCCGTCGTGGCACAGGAAGTCCGCGAGCTTGCTCAGCGCTCGGCCGCTGCCGCCAAGGAGATCAAGGAATTGATCCGCAAGTCGGGCGAGGAAGTCGGCATGGGGGTCGCGCATGTCAACAAGACCGGCGCGTCTCTCGAGCAGATCGAACGGCATGTGCACATGATCAAGGATCACATCGCGGCCATCGTCACCTCGGCGCGCGAACAGTCCGCTGGCCTTCAGGAGATCAACACCGCCGTCAACCAGATGGACCAGGTGACCCAGCAGAACGCGGCGATGGTCGAGCAGACCAATGCTGCCTGCGTCAGCCTCGAGGAACAGGCCCAGTCGCTGCGCGGTCTGGTCGGACGTTTCGAGATGGCCGGTCGCGGCTCGATGGTTTCGCAAGGCTACGAGCGCAGGGCTGCGAGTGCCTCGTCATCGGCTCCCGTCGCGCGTCGGCCTTCGGCACCTATTCCCGTCCGGGGCAACAGCGCTGCCGGCGTTAACCGGGAATCTCCGGCAAGGGCGCTCGGGCGCAAGCTTGCCGGTGCTTTCGGCGGTGGTGGCGCGGCCGCAGCGGCCGCAACGTCGACGGAGGACGATGGCTGGACCGAGTTCTGATCCCGTCACTTCGAGTGTAAATTCAAAGACGCCGGCGCGGATTTCGCGCCGGCGTCTGCCGTTTAAGGGCTCGGCGGAACCGTTCAACCTGCCATCCGTTCCAACGGATCGACTAGGGGAAATCATGCGACTGACAGATTTAAGATCGGCAGTGACCTTGAAGGCGTTGTGGCCCATCGCATTGTTGGCGGTGCTGGGCGCCGGAATTTTCGTTTTCCTCGAGCTCGCCGAAGAGATCATGGAGGGCGAGGGACTGGATTTCGACGAAAGCCTCCTTCTGGCTCTGCGCAATCCCGCGGATACGAGCGATCCACTCGGTCCGCCGTGGCTTGAAGAGACGGCGTTGGAATTGACTGCGCTCGGCGGCTATCCGGTGATCGGGCTTCTGACTCTTGCCGTCGCCGGCTACCTCGGCGTCGCGACGAGGCGCTGGGCTGCGTTCTACGTTCTGTTCTCGGTTGCAGGTGGCGCGATCCTCTCCACCGTACTCAAGTCTTTCTTCGAGCGGCCGCGGCCGGACCTCGTCGAGCAACTGGATGTCATCCACACGGCAAGTTTCCCCAGCGGCCATGCGATGGTCGGGACCGTCACCTATCTGACGCTCGGCGCGCTGCTCATCCGCTATGCGCGCAGCCGTGCCGAAGTGATATATGTCGCGACTGTCGTCTTCGTCATCACCGTCACGATCGGGCTGACGCGCGTTTATCTCGGTGTCCACTGGCCGAGCGACGTGATCGCCGGTTGGGCGCTCGGACTTTCCTGGGCCTCGATCGTCTGGTGCGCGGTCGCGTTGATCGAGAATCGCAGACGGCTTGCTGAACTGGGCATTCAGGCCCGTGGCTATCTTCACCGCAATGACAAGGCCTCGCTTTAATGGTGTCTCCGCATCGCCACGTCTGGTTCAAGCCCTTCGCCCGAACTGGATACGCCGCCCGTGGGCTGGTCTACATCGTCATCGGCTTCTTCGCCGTTCTGGCCGCGATCGGCTCGGGCGAGCAGCAGGGATCGCGCGACGCGCTGCGCACGATCCTGGCTACGCCCTTCGGGGACGTGACGGCCATTCTTCTGATGTGCGGCATGGTCTCCTATCTCATCTGGCGCTTCATCCAGGCGATCTTCGATACGGACGATCACGGGTTGGGATTCAAGGGCGCTGCCATTCGCGGTGGCCTCATCGCATCCGGCGTGACCTATGGCATTCTCGCGGTCTTCACATTCGGGCTCTGGAACGGGTCGCAGGGCGACGAGGGTGAGGGCGGTGGTGGATCGCAGATCGTCGATTTCATCGTATCCATCGTCGGCAGCCAGGCGGTCTCCTGGGCGTTGACGGCCGTCTTCATCGGCGTCGGCGTCTCGCATATCGCGAAAGCAGTGCGAAAGGGCTACGCTCGACACTTTGAGGCGCCCCCTCGGGCAATGGACTTCGTACACCCCATCGCGCGCACGGGTCTGACCGCCCGCGGGCTCTCGTTTCTCGTCGTCGCGTTCCTGCTTTTCTATCGCGGCCTGAATGCCGGCGACGAAGGTTCGCCCACACCCGGTGTCGAGGATGCGCTCGATTTCGTTCAGGGTCTGCCCTTCGGCGGGTTCCTGCTGGGTGCGATGGGCGTCGGCCTCATGGCTTTCGCGCTCTATTCGATCCTCGAAGCCGTTTGGAGACGGATCAATGTCGAAGATGCCGATGCCATCGGGTGAAAAGGTCGCCGATCACGACCGCACCAACGGACCAGCGATCGCAGAACTTTTCGATGATACGCCCAAGGGGCGCGAGCGGCGTGAACTGTTGAGGCGGCTCGAGCAGGTCGAGAAGTTGTTCGACCGCAATTTCAGCGTCCTCGGCATTCGGTTCGGCTGGGATGCCGTGCTCGGTCTCGTGCCGGTTGCGGGCGACACCGTTGCCGCCGGCGCTGCGGGCTGGATCTACTGGAAAGCACAGAAGCTTGGTGTGCCGGGGCACATCAAGCGCAAGATGATCAGCAACATCGCTTTCGACTACATCTTCGGCGCCATTCCGGTTCTCGGCACTGTCGTCGACGTCGCGTTCAAGGCCAATACCCGCAATGTCCGCATGCTGAAGGAGCATCTTCTGGAGGAAGAGGAGCGGGACCGCGCCGCATGGCATGCGGAACGCAAAGGCCCGCCGGCCGCTTGAGCCGACGGGCTTTCGCCACGCATCGTGATGGTGGAGGTCAGCGGCTTTGCGTGACGATGACCGGGATCATCAGGTCGCCCCAATTGCCCTCGGAATGATGACGGGCCGAGCGAACCAGTTCGACGGATACGCCGGCGTCGACGGCCTTCATGACAGACTGGTTGAGGCGGTGCAGGTCGTTGGCCAGCATGCGGATTGCGCTCTGCTGGTCGTCGCTCATGGCCGATGATTGCTCTTCAGCCCGTTCCTTGACGCGTGAGATCGATGCCATTTCGGTAATCTCCGTTTTCAGGCGCCCTAGGCGCAATTTGATGGAAGGCTTGAGGCGTGGCGGCGAGGCGTCGCCACGCGGTTTCGATCTTATTCGGCCGCCGGGCGGAACTGGGCGTGTTCGGTGGATTCACCCATGGCCGTCGTGGAGGAGTTGCCGCCGGTGATCGCCATCGATACGGCGTCGAAATAACCCGTACCCACTTCGCGCTGGTGCTTGGTCGCCGTGTAGCCGTTGGTCTCCGCGGCGAACTCGGCTTCCTGAAGCTCCGAATAGGCCTCCATCTGGCGATCCTTGTAGCCGCGGGCGAGTTCGAACATGCCGAAGTTCAGCTGGTGGAAACCGGCAAGCGTGATGAACTGGAACTTGTAGCCCATCGCACCCAGTTCGCGCTGGAACTTGGCGATCGTCGCGTCGTCCAGGTGCTTCTTCCAGTTGAACGAAGGCGAGCAATTGTAGGCGAGCATTTTGTCCGGATGCACCTTGTGCACGCCTTCGGCGAAACGGCGGGCCTGATCGAGATCGGGCTTGGAAGTTTCGCACCAGATCATGTCCGCATGTTCGGCATAGGCGACGGCGCGGGCGATGCACGGCTCGAGACCGTTCTTGACCCGGTAGAAGCCTTCCGTCGTGCGGCCTGCGTCATAATCAACGAAGGGCTGGTCGCGCTCGTCGATGTCGGATGTCAGGAGCTTTGCGGCTTCCGCATCGGTGCGGGCGATGACGAGCGAGGGGACACCAAGCACATCGGCTGCAAGACGCGCCGCGTCGAGGTTGCGGATGTGGGCCGCGGTCGGGATCAGAACCTTGCCGCCGAGGTGGCCGCACTTCTTTTCCGATGCGAGCTGGTCTTCGAAGTGAACGCCTGCGGCGCCTGCCTCGATATAGGCCTTCATGATCTCGAAGGCGTTGAGCGGGCCGCCGAAGCCTGCCTCGGCGTCTGCGACGATCGGGGCGAACCAGGTGTCGACCGACAGGCCATTGCCTTCCGATGTCTCGATCTGGTCGGCGCGCTGCAGCGTCTTGTTGATCCGCTTGGCGAGCTCTGGGCCTGCATTGGCCGGGTAGAGCGACTGGTCGGGATACATGGCCGATGCCGTGTTTGCGTCTGCCGCAACCTGCCAGCCGGAGAGGTAGATGGCCTTGAGCCCGGCGCGAACCATCTGCATTGCCTGGTTGCCGGACAGCGCCCCAAGCGCATTGACGAAGTCATCCGAGCGAATGAGATCCCAGAGGCGGTTCGCGCCGTTTTCGGCGAGCGTGTAGCGGATCTGCACCGAGCCACGCAGACGCTTCACGTCCTCGGCCGAATAGGGGCGCTCGATGCCATCGAAGCGGCCTTCGGGAGCGGAAGGAACGAGGTTGTAAAAATCTGTCATGGCACTTCTCCGACTGCTGGAGGCGGCGATCTCTGTGCCGCTCCGTTGCGCTGTGTTGATGTGACAAGGTTTACATTGCGCTGCGGGAGGTCGCCAGAAAATAAGGGTTTATGCGATAGTGAAAAGGGTCATGCTGTGCTTGAATTTACAAGCGCCTTCTGTAAATCTGTCAATTCTGTAAAGTCGGCTTGAATGTAAAGGTCTTCACAAATGGCCGATCAGAAGATTTTCGCCGGACCGCGCGTGCGCCGGTTGCGCAACGGCATGGACATGACCCAGACGGCGATGGCCGAGGCGCTCGGCATATCGGCTTCCTATCTCAACCTGATCGAGCGCAATCAGCGACCGCTGACCGTGCAATTGCTGCTGAAGCTTTCCAGCACGTTCAAGATCGATCTGGACGCGCTTCAGGGCGAAACGCCTGCCTCGGTGACCGCGCTCAAGGAGGTGTTTTCCGATCCGCTTCTGGCCGGTGAGTTGCCCGGCGACCAGGAACTGATCGAGATTTCCGAGGCCGCGCCGAATGCGGCGGCGGGCATGGTGAAGCTCTATCGTGCCTATCGGGAGCAGGCGGAGCGCCTGTCCGATCTCTCCAGCCTGCTGGCGCGCGAGGGACATGAAACGGTCGCCGCGGGCGCCAAGCTGCCGATCGATGTCGTTCGCGAAACCTTCGAACGCCGCTCCAACTATTTTGCAGCCATCGACAAGGCCGCGGAGGCTTTCCATGACCGGTTGGCTCCAGGCGAGGATCTGTCAGGCGCCATCCGGGGTTGGCTGAGCCGTGAGCACGGCATCGTCGTGCGGGCTCTGCCGGTTCATGCGATGCCCAATCTGCGGCGCCGCTACGATCGGCATTCCATGCGGCTCTTCCTGTCGGAACGTCTGTCGCCGTTCGACCAGTTGCGTGAGATCGCCATGGAAGCGTGCCAGCTCGCGCTGCGCGACGAGATCGGCGCGGCGCTCGATACGCTGGGCCTCGAAGGCGACGAAGCGCGCCGGCTCGCCCGCTTCGAGCTCGCGCGCTATGCGGCGCATGCGCTGATGATGCCCTATGGCACGTTTCTCGCGGCAGCCCAGCGTACGCGTTATGACATCGATGTTCTCAGGTCGCGGTTTCGCGTGTCCTACGAGCACGTCGCCAACCGGCTCACGGCGCTGCAGCGACCGGGGCAGGAGGGCGTGCCGTTCTTCCTGCTGGAAATCGACAATGCCGGACACAAGTTCCGGCGCTCAGGCGCCAAGGGTTATCCGCACGCGCGCTTCGGCGGCGATTGCCCGAAGCTCAATATCCACGCAGCCTTCTCGCAGCCGGGCCAGATCCTCGTTGATGCCGTCGAACTCACCGATGGCGCCGAATTTCTCGTCGTTTCCCGCACGCTCGAAGGGCCGCAAGCGGCCTTCAACGAGCGGGTGCGGCGCACCGCGCTGCTGCTTGGCTGCGATATCGGATTTCGCGATGACATCATCTATGGCGGCGCCATCGACCTCAGACGTGCGGCGGGATCTTCGGTGGCACGAGAGACCACGAAGGTCGGGGCGGCGTGCAGGCTCTGCGAGCGTCAGGGTTGCCTTGCGCGCGCCGAGCCGCCCGTAACGCGCCCGCTCGGGCTCGACGAAATGGTCACCGGCTTGAGTGCTTTCGATTTTCAATGAGCTGCACAGGTTGGAAGGATCTGCGGGGCTGCTTGGAAAGCGGGCGCGGCCTGCCGTCAATTTAAGCTTGTGAGGCCCGGCTTTCCCGCCTAGTTTTCAGCCAACAGGGTGCTCGATCCATCAGTCACGCGAAGACGGACAAACGGGCCAAGAACGGACAAACAGGGAAATCTCCATAATGAAGAACAGCCGAGTTTTGAGCACAGTCGCCATCCTGCTGGCAGGAACGGTGGCTGCCGGAGCGCAAGACCGCGTCGTGAATGTCTACAACTGGTCTGACTATATCGACGACGAAATTCTCGCGGAATTCACCGCCGAAACCGGTATTCAGGTCGTCTACGACGTCTATGATTCCAACGAGATGCTCGAAACCCGCCTCCTGGCCGGCGGCTCGGGTTACGATGTGGTCGTGCCGACGGCATCGTTCCTGTCGCGCCAGATCGCTGCCGGCGTGTACCAGGAACTCGACCAGTCGAAGCTCACCAACATCGGCAATATGTGGGATCTGGTGACCGAGCGCACCGCCGTCTTCGATCCGGACAATGCCTATTCGGTCAATTACATGTGGGGCACCAACGGCATCGGCTACAATGTCGGCAAGGTGCAGGAAATCCTCGGTGAGGACAGCATCGACAGCTGGTCCGTCGTGTTCGATCCGGAGATCGCCGCTCAGTTCGCCGATTGCGGCATCCACATGCTGGATTCGCCGATCGAAATTTTCCCGGCAATGCTCGCCTATCTCGGCCGCGATCCGAATTCGACGTCTGCGGAAGATATCGCGGCGGCCGAAGAAGCCCTGATGCAGATCCGGCCCTTCGTGGAGAAATTCCACTCGTCCGAGTATATCAACGGACTCGCCAACGGCGATATCTGCCTTGCAATCGGTTATTCGGGCGACGTTTTCCAGGCACGCGATCGTGCCGCCGAAGCGGAGGCCGGCGTCGAGGTCGGCTACGCGATCCCGGTCGAAGGCGCGGAGATGTGGTTCGACCAGCTCGCCATCCCCGCCGATGCGGGCAATGTCGAGGAGGCCCACGAATTCATCAATTACCTGATGCAGCCTGGAGTTATCGCCAAGGCGTCGAACTACGTCTACTACGCGAACGGTAACGAGGCGTCGCAGGAGTTTTTGGTGGAAGACGTGATCGGCGATCCCGCCATCTATCCGCCTGCCGAAGCGCAGGAAAAGCTCTTCACCAAGCCGCCTTATGACGCGCAGGCCAACCGCCTGATCACGCGCGCCTGGACGCGGGTCAAAAGCGGCCAATAAGCACGATCCGCGGGCGCGATCGGTCGCGCCCGCGCCCTTGGCCAAATGGCCGCAAACTACGGGCAGCAGAACGGCATGAGATCCCTTGGCAATATTCGGCGTTCTTTTGCGCCGTGGTCCGACCCAAACGCCAAGGCGATGATATCTATCCGAAACGTGACCAAGCGTTTCGGTGACTTCACGGCGGTCGACGACCTTTCCCTCGACATCTACGAACGCGAGTTCTTTGCGCTTCTCGGCGCCTCGGGCTGCGGCAAGTCTACGCTCTTGCGCATGCTTGCGGGTTTCGAGACGCCGAACGAAGGCGCGATCCTTCTCGACGGGGTCGACCTGACGGGCGTGCCGCCCTATCGCCGCCCGCTCAATATGATGTTCCAGTCCTACGCGCTCTTTCCGCACATGAGCGTCGCCGACAATGTCGGGTTCGGCCTGAAGCAGGAGAAGATGGCGAAACCCGCCATCGCCGAGCGTGTCGCCCAGATGCTGAAGCTCGTGAAGATGTCGGAATTTGCCGGTCGCAAGCCGCATCAATTGTCCGGCGGTCAGAGGCAGCGCGTCGCGCTTGCCCGGGCGCTCGCCAAGCAGCCGAAGGTGCTTCTGCTCGACGAGCCGCTCGGCGCGCTCGACAAGAAGTTGCGCGAGGAAACGCAGTTCGAACTGACCGATCTGCAATACGATCTCGGTCTCACCTTCGTGGTCGTCACGCACGATCAGGAAGAAGCGATGACCATGGCGGATCGCATTGCCGTCATGGACGCCGGGCAAATTCGCCAGGTGGCAACGCCGGCGGAGGTTTACGAAGCGCCAAATTCACGGTTCGTCGCCGACTTCATCGGTAGCATCAATCTGTTCGACGGTGAGGTCACCCGCTCCG
Organism: Rhizobium sp. EC-SD404; assembly: GCF_902498825.1. Classification (NCBI taxonomy): domain Bacteria; kingdom Pseudomonadati; phylum Pseudomonadota; class Alphaproteobacteria; order Hyphomicrobiales; family Rhizobiaceae; genus Rhizobium; species Rhizobium sp. EC-SD404. The sequence continues at coordinate 3,766,915 of NZ_LR701459.1, read as the reverse complement.
ACGCGGCGCTGACCGAATTGCAGTCGCCGGAGGGGTTCGTCATTCGGTCGGTGGACGGCCAATCGCGCGGTGTGGGCGAGACGCTCACGATCGGACTGCGTCCCGAAAAGATCTCAGTCACCCACACGAAGCCGGCGTCTGGCGTCAATGCGGTGGAAGGGGAGGTGTGGGACCTCGCCTATCTCGGCGACATGTCGATTTTCCACGTCAAGCTCGACAGCGGCAAGATCGTCAAGGCCAGCGTCGTCAACGCGTCGCGCAGCGGCTCGGAGGTCTTCACCTATCACGACCGCGTCTGGCTGTCCTTCGCCGAGGATGCCGGCGTCGTTCTGGAGCGCTGACGATGGGCGCTGCGGCACGCAGATGGCTTCTGATCGCCATTCCCTATCTCTGGCTTCTGATCTTCTTCCTCATTCCGTTCTTTATCGTCTTCAAGATCTCGTTTTCGCAGACCAACATCGCGATCCCGCCTTACCTGCCGGTTTTCGGCTGGACGGATGGCTTCGACGGGTGGTTGGAAAAGCTGCGGCAGTTGTCCTTGGACAATTATCTCTGGCTGACCGAGGATCCGCTTTACTTTAACGCATATCTGTCGAGCCTCAAGATCGCCTTCGTCTCCACGGTGCTCGCGCTCGCGATCGGCTATCCGCTGGCCTATGGCATGGCGCGCGCGCCGGCGCATTGGCGGCCGCTTCTGGTGATGCTTGTCATCCTGCCGTTCTGGACGAGCTTTCTCATCCGTGTCTATGCCTGGATCGGCATCCTCCGGCGTGAAGGCCTGCTCAATCAGTTCCTGCAATGGCTCGGCGTCATCGACCAGCCCCTCGCCATCATCAACACCGACATCGCCGTCTATATCGGCATCGTCTATTCCTATCTGCCGTTCATGGTGCTGCCGCTTTATGCGGCGCTGGAGCGGATGGACGAGAGCCTGATCGAGGCGGCGCAGGATCTCGGCTGCACCCGGCTCGCCGCCTTCTGGAAGGTGACGTTCCCGCTGTCGCTTCCCGGTGTCGTCGCCGGCTGCATGCTCGTCTTCATCCCGGCCGTCGGTGAATTCGTGATCCCCGATCTCCTCGGTGGATCGGACACGCTGATGATCGGACGCACGCTCTGGGTGGAGTTCTTCTCCAACCGGGACTGGCCGGTCGCTTCTGCGGTTGCAACGCTGCTTCTGCTGATCCTGGTCGTGCCGATCGTCATCTTTCAGTATTACCAGGCGCGGACGCGCGAGGCCGATACGCGATGAACAGGCACTGGTCCGGCTTCAACATCGTGTCGGTGGTGGTCGGCTTCGCCTTCCTCTACATCCCGATCATCCTTCTGATCATCTACTCGTTCAACGCGTCGCGGCTCGTAACGGTATGGGCGGGGTTTTCCACCCAGTGGTACGGCGAGATGCTGCGCAACCAAGCGCTTCTCGACGCGGCATGGGTGACGCTCCGCGTCGCCCTCGTTTCGGCGACAGCGGCGACGCTGCTCGGAACGCTAGCAGCCGTGGTGCTCGTCCGCGTCACGCGGTTTCGCGGTCGGTTGCTGTTTTCCGGCATGGTCTTCGCGCCGCTCGTCATGCCGGAAGTGATCACCGGCCTGTCGCTGCTGCTGCTCTTCATCGCGATGAATCTCGACCGCACGATCTTCACCGTCATGCTGGCGCACACGACGTTCTCCATGTGCTTCGTCGCGGTGGTGGTTCAATCGCGGCTGGTGACGTTCGACCGGTCGCTCGAAGAGGCAGCGCAGGATCTTGGCTGCACGCCGCTCAAGGCGTTTCTGACGGTGACGTTGCCGGTCATCGCTCCCGCGGTGATCGCCGGCTGGATGCTTGCCTTCACGCTGTCGCTGGATGACCTCGTCATCGCGAGCTTCACGTCGGGCTCCGGTGCGACGACGCTACCGATGCGGATTTACAGCCAGGTCAGGCTCGGCGTCACGCCGGAGATCAACGCGGTGTGCACGGTGCTGATCGCGCTTGTGACGACAGCGGTCATCATCGCTTCGGTGATCAACAAGCGCAGCATGGTCCAGCGCGAGCGGGCCGAGCAACTGGCCCGTGCCAACTGAGGCTGGCGTAACTTCACATTTCCGATCGGTGAACCGGGTCTCACTTCACCTGGAACCGCTTCAGTCGCTTAGTTTCCCATCACCGGTGAGATCACCGGGGCGGGCCAGGATCCGCCGACGAAGAACCGCAAGGCCGGCGGTGCTGCGGGTGTTTCCGCGCCTTCAGCGGGCTGAGCCGGTGCATCGGTGATCGCTCCCGACATCGCGAGACTGCCGCGATCGAACGGGATGAGGCCGGACAACGTCACCGTCGTGCTGCCGGACAAGATTTCTGCCGTTTCGATCTCTGCCGTGCCGTTTGCAAAAGTCGTTGCGAAGCGCGCGGAGCGGAACGGCAGGTCGCCCTCCGAAGCGCGCGTAAGGCTGAAGAACCGTTCCTGAGATGCCAGCGTGCGGAATGTCTGTAGGTTGAAGCCGGGGATCGATCCTTCTCCGATTGCCATTTCCAGCCGGCCCTGCAGATCGCGCGCCGTGGTTGCCCAGACGGGAGTTGGGGAGGAGACGGCGAGATTGAGCGTGCCGCGGCCGCGCGGAAGCGGGCCGGTTACGCCGGCGGCCTGATAGGCGGCTCCGAAATCGACGTTCTCGGCCGTCAGCTGGATTTCACCGCCGCCATCGAAGCCGTTCTCCGAGATGATGATGCGGCCCATGATGGTGCCGCCGTAAGCAGAGGCATCGCCGATGTCGAACAGGGCGCGTCCGCGTTCGATCCGCGCTGCCGCGGCGAGATTTTGCAGTTCGAGGCGTCCGATGCGCGCGGTCTGTGCGGAAAAGCGAAGATCGAGCCCGAGCTGACGCAAAAAACCGGTGTCGATCGACGGCGTCAGCTGTCCGCCATCGAGCGGCAGCGGTGCAAACGCGTTCAGGAACGCACCGACGTCGAGCGCACTATAGGCAAGCGTCCCGGAAATGGCAGGTGGCGCGCCTTCGGTCCAGTTGAGCGAGAGCGCGCCGATGCCACGGTTGTTGTCGATGTCGAGCAGGACGTTGGCGAGGTTCACCTGTCCCGCGGCTGCCTGGATCTCGGCCTCCAGTCCAAGCGCGCTGATGGCTTCGCCGGGTTTCAGTTCCGTACCGGACCATTGCAGCGCTCTGCGCACCGACGGGCTGGAGAGCTCCAGATCTCCGTTGAAGGAGGGCGATGCCCCAGAGAGGCCTGCCGTCCCGGACAGATTGATGGTCAGCAGTTCGGAGGACAAATTGAGCCGCAGCGGCGCCGGCGTGCCGTTCAGCAGTTCGACCGGCCGGTCGGCGTTGACGACCATACGCACAGGCTCGCCGCGCAGAACGCCGCCGAGTTCCAGACGTGCGCCCATGCCGACACGCGGCCAGATCAGGTTGCCATTGATCGCGCTGACGCTTTCGCGACGCTCGTAGCGCCTGTCGTCGAAGAGGAGAGTGCCGTCGCGAAATTCCAGGTTGCCGATCCGCGACATGTCGAAGGCGAATGGACTGGACTCGGCCCCGTTGGCGCCGGGTTCCCCTCCGTCGGTCGCCGAAAGATCCTCTGGATCATGCCAGTTGCTGAGGCCGTTTTCGTCCAGCACCACGCGCGCGACCGGGCGTTGCAAGGCGATGTCGGAGAATTCCGGATCGCCGAGAACCACGGATGCGAGACCGAAATCGGCCTCCATGATCTCAGCGGTGAGCAATGGCTGTTCAGGATCCGAATCCGAATGAATCGTGATGTCGGTGATCTTTATGCCCGGAACCGGAAAGAACACGACTTCCACGGCCGGATCGAAATCGACCCGGTGGCCGGTGGCGTCCTCGAGCTCGATCCGAAGATGCTCGCCGATCCGCTGCTCCGAGACGAAGAAGGGAATGCTTAGCGCCCCGCCGATGATGAGGGCGATGGCGACGATGAGCACAAGGAGCCATCGGACGCGCCTGAAGCCTTGCCTGGATGTGTCGTCAGCGACCAAATGCCTGTTTCCGAGAAAGCCGAATTCGATGATCCTTCCATGTGGTTAGAGCCTCCTCCCTCCAAATGCAATCAAAGCGCCGGCGTGGAACCGGTGGGGTCGCCGCTCCTTCAACAGAGGTCCGCACAGTGCTATGCGGGTATCGCGTGAGCCCAAGGGAGATGGACAAGAATGCCGACGGACGACAACCAACTGCTCTGGACGCCATCGAGCGCTGACATCGACGCCAGCCGGATGATGGAATTCGCCCGCTTTGCCGGTGCGCGCGCCGGCGAAACGTTCGATACGTTCGAGGCGCTTCATGCCTGGTCGGTGACCGACATTCCGGCCTTTTGGTCGTCCGTATGGCACTATTTCGACGTAAAGGGCGAGAAGGGCGAAGCGCTTGCGGAGCATCTCGACCACATGCCGGGAGCGTCGTTCTTTCCGCAGGCGCGGCTGAATTTCGCGGAAAACCTGCTGTCGCAGACAGGCGACGACGACGCCATTATCTTCCGCGGCGAAGACAAGGTCGAAACGCGGCTCTCCTGGGATGATTTGCACGCGCTGGTCTCGCGTCTGCAGCAGGCGATGCGCGCCATGGGGATCGGACCCGGCGATCGCGTTGCCGCGATGATGCCGAACATGCCGGAGACCGTGGCGCTGATGCTGGCCGCCACGTCGATCGGCGCCATCTGGTCGTCCTGCTCGCCGGATTTCGGCGAAAGGGGTGTGACCGACCGCTTCGGCCAGATCGAGCCGAAGCTCTTCATCGCCTGCGATGGGTACTGGTACAACGGCAAGGAGCAGGACGTTTCAGCCAAGCTCGTGCCGATCGAAGCCGCCTTGGCGCCCGAATTGACACTGATCATTCCCTATCTCGGCAAGGCGGACAGCGTCGCCGGGGCATTGAAGAATGCGACCACGCTTGCCCAGTTCATCGAAGCCTTCGCTCCTCAGGCTGTCACCTTCGAGCGGCTGCCGTTCGCGCACCCGCTCTACATCCTCTTTTCCTCCGGCACGACCGGCGTGCCCAAATGCATCATCCATTCGGCCGGCGGGATCCTGCTGCAGCACCTGAAGGAGCACGGTCTCCATTGCGGCATCCGGTCGGGCGAGCGGCTCTTCTATTTCACCACCTGCGGCTGGATGATGTGGAACTGGCTCGTCTCGGGGCTGGCGGTGGGGGCGACGCTTTGCCTTTACGACGGTTCGCCCTTCCATCCCGACGGCAATGTCCTTTTCGACTATGCCGCCGCCGAGCGCTTCTCCGTCTTCGGCACGTCCGCGAAGTTCATCGATGCGGTGCGCAAGGCGGACCTCGCGCCCGGCCGCGATCACGATCTGTCGGCGCTGCGGCTGCTTACCTCCACGGGATCGCCGCTCTCGCCCGAAGGCTTCTCCTTCGTCTACGAGGGGATCAAGAACGATCTGCACCTCGCGTCGATCTCGGGCGGCACGGACATCTGCGCGTGCTTCGTTCTCGGCGTTCCGACCAAGCCCGTGTGGCGCGGCGAGATCCAGGGACCGGGTCTCGGCATGGCAACGGATGTCTGGAACGATGACGGCGAACCGGTGGTCGGCGAGAAGGGCGAGCTGATCTGCCACAAACCGTTCCCCTCAATGCCGATCGGCTTCTGGAACGACAAGGACGGCGCCAAGTACCACGAGGCCTATTTCGATCGCTTCGACAATGTCTGGTGCCACGGCGATTTCGCCGAACGGACGGAGCATGGCGGCTTCATCATCCATGGCCGGTCCGATGCGACCCTCAATCCGGGCGGCGTGCGGATCGGCACCGCCGAAATCTACAACATCGTCGAACAGATGCCGGAGATCGCCGAAGCGATCTGCATCGGCCAGGATTTCGATGGGGACGTGCGCGTCGTGCTCTTCGTGCGCATGGCCGCCGGACAGACCCTGTCGGAGGACCTCGAAAAGTCGATCCGCTCGCGCATCCGCCAAGGCGCGTCGCCGCGGCATGTGCCGGCTAAGATCGTCGCCGTCGGCGACATTCCTCGTACCAAATCGGGCAAGATCACCGAACTCGCCGTGCGCGACGTCGTTCACGGCCGCCCGGTGAAGAACAAGGAGGCACTCGCCAATCCGCAGGCGCTGGATTTGTTCGCAGACCTGCCGGAACTCAGCAGCTGACGAAATCAGTTGTGTGGCTGGCGGCCGTCACTGAAAGGACTGGGAATTTCGGAACAGGATGGTTAACCGATCGTTGCGGGCAAATTAACCAAGCAACGACAAGTCTTTCCGATCCGTTAAAATTGACAAATTCCGTTAAGGAGTTGGTAAGGTCGCAAGCGCCATCTTGTGTGTAACTTGAGTGCAGCCACTTGTTGCGACCCAACCAGCCGATTCGCCATAGGTCTGCTGGTTGTTCCTGCTCAAGCCGCCGAACAGCATTTTGACTTGAAGGAGGCCATCGTGCCTCCTTTTTTTTGCGCGGCGTTTAGATGCTCAGTCTGCCAAGACCCGCTGGGAAGGGAAGGTCACCTGGACCAACGTACCTTCGCCAGGCGCGGATTCGATGGCGAAATGCGCCCTATTCGCCTCCACCATGGCCTTCGTCAACGGCAGGCCGAGCCCTGTTCCATCGCCGCGCGGGCGCATCGGGCTGGTCGGCCCCTGGCGAAACGGCTTCATCGCATGATCAAGTTCGCTGCGGGACATGCCGATGCCTGTATCGCGCACGCGCATCACGACCTTACCGCCGGCATCATAGACCGTCGAGACGACGATCTGTCCGCCAGGCGGGGTGAACCGCACTGCGTTCGCCAGCAGATTGATCGCGATCTGTTTGACCGAGCGGGGATCGGCGACGACATCCGGCAGTGCCGTCGACAGGCTGGTGCGGATGATGACCCGTTCGGCATTTGCCTGCGGCTGGAGAAGCGACACGGCCTCGGCGAGAAGCTCGTTCAGCGAGACGGCCGAGAAATCCATGTCCTGCTGGCCGGCTTCGATCTTCGAGATGTCGAGCAGATCGTTGACGATATCCAGAACGTGACGCCCCGACCGGCCGATATCGTGGGCGTATTCGAGATAGCGTGCGGAGCCCAGCGGGCCGAACCGCTCTGTCGACATCATTTCCGAAAATCCAATGATGGCGTTGAGAGGCGTGCGGATCTCATGGCTGACGCGGGCGAGAAACTCGCTTTTGTGGGCGTTGGCCGTTTCGGCGCTGCGTTTGGCAGCCCGCAATTCCTCTTCTGTCCGCTTCCAATGGGTGATGTCGCGCATCACCGCGCAATAGCCGTTTGAGCCCCGCAGGCGCCCCAGCGTCATGAAAAGTGGAATGAAGCCCCCTGAGGCCTCACGACCGATAACTTCGCGGCCGTCATTGAGCACGCTGGCAACGCCGTTGTCCGAAAGGCTTGCCACATAGTCGAGGACGGCCCGCTGGCTCTCATGCGCGAACAACATGGCGAAGGGCTGGTGCAGCGTCTCGTCGCTCTCATAGTCGAACAGGGCACTTGCCGATCGGTTCATGGAGCGGATCGAGCCATCCTCGTCGAGGATCACGACGCCATCCGTTGCCGTTTCGAGAATGGAGCGAAGCTCCTCCATCTCGATTTCTGCACTGGATGCGACGGTGCGACGGTCCTGCCCCGTATCGGCTGGCGGCGCCTGGCGGAGCGGTGCGAGCGCGAGCAGCAGCGCGGAGCCATCGTCCCAGCCGACCGATTGCAACTTGGCGTCGACCTCGATGGGATCGCCGTTCAGCCGCATGAGCCGAAGACCCTTGGTAGCTGGGTCGACCGCCGAAAGGGCGCTGTCTTCCATGTCGAGGAACAGCGCATCGAGACCGCCAGAAGTTTCGAAATGCGTGCTGCCGGCGTAGCCGGTGAGGGAAAGAAAATTCGAGTTCGCGTGCAGCATGCGTTCGCCGCGCAGGATGGCCAGCGCTGCGGGCAAAGCATCGATGAATGCGGCCGTGAGATAGGTGCGGCCTGGACGTCTCGGCGCTTCGCTCGCGAATTCGACCGATGGTTCCGGCGCGACCTCCGTGCCGTCCGGAGCGGTCCGTTCGGCGTCGGAAGCTAAAGGTTCAACAGCCGTTTCTTCCTTGGCCTCGACAACTTGCAGGTTTGGCTCGGGCAGCGCGATGGCGGCGACATGCTCGGCCTTCGGCACTGCCGTCGGCAATGCCCGCGCGACGAGCTCCACCGCTGTGACCGGTTCGGCAGGGGGAGGGGGCGCCACGGAAGCAGGCATCTTCGCCTCCGCCGGGGCCGCCGCGTTTTGGTTCGCATCCGCGCCATGCTTGCGGGCGGCATCACGGTTGGCCAGGCGACGGCCGAGCTCCTCGCCGATCTGATGGAACACGGCCTGATCGATTTTCGACAGGCCCTCGCGCCCGCGGCTGCGATGCTCGTCGAGATCGATGACCTTGTCGGACGAGCGCCTGGCCGGTGTTTCCACGATACGCAGTGCCGGCACCTCGCCGCGGAACGGATCCTCCAACGGGTTCTCGATCGGATCCGGTTCGCGATGGTTCGAGGCTGGTGGCGCAGTGTCGTCGTTGGACGGCACGGGGATCGTCGCCGGCGGGCTTTCCTCGGTCTGGCGGCGAAGCGGCAATTCGATGACGGGGTCCTGCACATCGAGAGTGGGTATCGTGGGCAGTTCCGGCAGTGGCGACGCTTCCGGTGTGAAAGGCTGCGGTGTCGGCGAAACTTTGGCCTGCGGCGTGAGGGAGAGCCCAAGGCGACCTGCATCTTCGACAGCTTCGGCGACGCGGACGATGCCGAAGCCCCTGAAGCCCTCGAATGCACGGTCTCGCGAATAGGTCGGCAGCGCGGCCAGATCGACGGGCACGACAAGAGGGGTGCCCTGGACAGGCCACATCACGGTCTTGCTGGACCAGGTATCGCGGCGGTGCAGCAGATCGATGATCTTGCGCTCGGGATCGAGATTGAAGACCGTGGCGACATCCTCGAACGATCGCCCGACGATATCGGCGGCATTGGGGCCGATCGTCTTGCCGAATTCCGGCGAGACTTCACTGAAGAGCCCGCCGGAATCGATCTTCCAGGCAAAACGGACCGGACGCGCCGTGATGTCGAACTCAAACCGATCGAGGGCATCAGAGCCCGACGCGGCATTCCCGGCACCTGTCGCCTCATCGCTTGGGTCTGTGGGCGGTGCGGGCGCATGCGCGACGGTTTCTTCAACTTGATGCGGATAGGGCCTCATCGATGGCGGAGAGGCTTCCGGGCTCTGCGACGGTGCGGGAACGGAGGCATCGGCGGCGGAGGAATGCGCCTCGACCGGTGCAGGGGGCGCAGCCAAAGGTGCTTGCGGCGCCGCCGCAATTGCCGGTTCCACGACGAAAATCAGGTTCAGTGGTTGGCTGTCGCCGATCCGGGCGATCGCGGCGGGCATCGTACCGTGAGCAGTCAGAATGGCACGCTTGATCAATCGACCCGGTTCGCGGTCGACCGATTCCACGAGCGCCACCATTTCGTCCGGCGAGATCTGCAGCCCATCGAAGGTCATGGATTGGGCGAGCATGTTCGCGTCACCATCCAGGACGGCAACATGCGTGTCGGTGTCGCCGAAACCGGAAATCATCGCCTGAGCGCGATGGATGCTATCTCTGAGCCGCTTTTCCGGCGGCATGGCCAAGAGGAGGGCGGGCTCGCCGCCACTCAAGGTCATCGGCTCCAGTACACAGGCGGTCGCCACGCGACGAAAGCCGGAACCCACGCGCAGGATGAGCTTTTCGGCCTGGCCGGATGCGGCGACGCGTCCGGCCGCCGTCGCGACTTGTCGCGCCAAAAGGCCTTCCTCGAAGGCCTCGTCCTCCAGAAACGTATAGATGCTCTCGTAGCCAAATTGTGTGGCGGCGGCGCCATTCGCCCAATAGACGTAGTCCACGGCGGGCGAGAGCACGGCAAGTCCGGCTCCTTCCGAATACCGTTCACGGATCGAGGGATGAACGGCGATCTCGATGAACGGATAGTCGTGCGCCGGCATATAAAACCCTATCCGCTGGCCGAATTCGCTGGCAAGGCTTTGTTAATCATAGAATTCATTAAGGCTTTTTTAATAATGCGCGCGCGCCTGGCGGTCTACCAAAAGGCTGCTTTCACCCCCTGCTTTCGCGGCAAAGGGTTAACGTCGATGTTGCGCTGCATGAAAAATGTTGCAATGCACAATAATATCCCCTATATGAGCCTCATCGCCAAGGGACGCCTCATGAGAGGGTTCCAAACCAAAGGAGCGCATCATCATGGCTACTGCCAAGAAAACTGCCGAAGCAGAAATCTTCGCTTTCCCGAATTTCGACCCGGCAAAGGTCACCGACACCTATCGCGAATTCGCTGAAAAGGGTGTTGCACAGTCCAAAGAAGCTTACGCCAAGATGAAGTCTGCGGCGGAAGACGCCTCCAAGACCATGGAAACCACCATGGAAAAGGCGCAGGCCGGCACCGTGGAACTCGGTCTCAAGGCCATCGACACCATGCGCGTGAACACCGAGACCACCTTTTCCCACATGGAAAAGCTGCTCGGCGTGAAGTCCGTCGCTGAAATGATCGAACTGCAGTCTTCCTTCGTGCGCATGCAGATGGAAGCCGCCGTCGACCAGGCCAAGAACTGGCAGGACGCCGTCCGCACGGTGTCCGAAGACGTCACCAAGCCTGGCAAGGTCGCCGTCGAGAAGTCCATGAAGGACATCAACGTCGCCTAATGCCGTGATTGCCGGGGCGGGCACCAACATCTGGAAGGGTCGGCGCAAGCCGGCCCTTTCGTCTTTCTAAGCCTGTCGGGAAGCTCCAGCGGGACCGCTGTTTCGGTTCAGCTTTCCCCTTGCAAAACCAGCAACCAGTAGGTATCAGACGCCAACGTTGCGCCCCAGCGGGCGGCGAGATTTATGCGGTTGTAGCTCAGTTGGTTAGAGCGCCGGATTGTGGATCCGGAGGTCGGTGGTTCGAGCCCACCCAACCGTACCATTTTATCCAATTGAATCAGTCTCTTATCGTTATAGCGGTCTCCGCGTTTCTTGCTTTGGCGCGTCTGATTTGGCGATCCGTACCATTCTCGTACCATTTTATGGACTCTAGGCGCTGTCGACGTTTGTCAACAAACTTGGTAGTGGCCGGTTCTGCAACTCTGGCGTGTGTTACTAAAAGCCTTGGAGATCGCAGCCCTCGCTGCGGCCTTTAGTCCGGTATCGCCGTAATAACAGGGGGGCTTGCGAAGATGAGTCCGTCGACGTCGATCAGGACAACTCAGAACAGGCTGAAGCGATCTGGCTTGATGTTTTGCACTACCGGGGCTTCACTCTCTGAGACCGTCTCAACGGTACCACTCGTATCTGGATGCGAGGTCGGACCCGATGCACGAAATCCGGGGTAGAGGCCGTGCTCGGATGTTGTCATATTTGTTCACAGTGCCAGCGCCGCGCTGGCGGCAGGATGGTGTAAGTGCAGCTGAGTGGTTACGACAAACCGGCAGATCTGGGATCGAACAAACCCCGCGGACCCTGCGCTTCAAGCGCGATGACGCTGTTAGGGATCCGATCCGCCAACTTCATAGGGGCCAGCAGCCATGCGGTGCTGCGCGAACAAGCCGAACACAAGGATGCACCCGACCGGTGCTCGTCGCTATAGAAATGCTCTTGCACCGTGGCGTCCTCCACGTTCTCGCATGATGTTGCGCCCATATTATCTAATCGCTCTTATGAGCAGTCGCTCTTGAGACCTCGTCTGTTAAAAGTAAACACATTGGATTTTGGCTATGTACATGCGCACAGCAGACTACCCTCATGTCTAAACCTGGGTAGTAGCAATCCGGCCAATTTTCATTGAGGCACGCGCAATCAACCATGGTCGGCGCGACAGCGACGGCTTCTGCAAGGAGACGCTTCATCGGCCCGTTCGGCGGCTTAACGGTCCGATGATCAACGCCGCTCCAACCGCGACTTCGCTCAGAATGACGACCTAGGCTCCGGATTGATTTGATGACAGAACTGACAAGGCGGAACTTTCTATATGCGGCCGGGTGCCTTGCTGCCTCCACATCGGTGTCGAAAGCCCAGACCCGTGTTCCGGCAGATCAGCAGATCGGCGCAGTAGTACCTGGCAGGGTAACCCAATCAGAAATCGTACTCTCTCCCTTTCAGTTTCAAGGTCGCGGCGACGGGGTCCAAGATGATTCAGGCGCGATAAACGCGATGTTTCGATACTTCCGCGAATTGATGGCTCAGAGCGGAGGCCAGCAGGCCCCAATCGAGATCAGCTTTTCCGGTGGAAGGTGGCGATTGTCAGATACTGTCGACGCCACAGCAATCACCGCATGGAATTGGAAAATGAGCGGAGGTCATTTTTACGGTGAATGCGAAGGCAAGCCGATGTTTGACCTCAGCGGATCGCGTGGTTACGAGATCAACGGCATCGGCTTTCACGGAGGCCGCGACCGCATGCCGCGCTCGGCGTGGCAAGCGGCGCGACTGGCGAATTCCCAGTTTTGCGACAACGTCCAATTCAATGACGTGGCAATTGATGGCTTCTTTTCAGAGGCTTGCTGGGTTGCGTTTGGTCAAGAGACAGCCAAACACGACCACTGCACCTACTACAACAGCTACCACAAGGGGCGGGTTGCAATCATCGAAGGGTATGATGGCCATTCGTTTGTTTCAGAGTTCGGCGAGGTCATTCGTGGGTCAACAAGTAACGTCAACGTATCGTTACAGGGAAACTGTGATTTTCGCTATCTGCCGACACTTGATCAATGGCAACTTGCTGATGTCTCAAACAGCCGTAGTGCAGTACTCACGCTGAGCGATCACAACCTTGAGGCAGGTGATGAGGTGGTTTTCGCTTACGTCGGTGGAATGGAATATTTGTCTCGCGTTACTGCTAAAGTTACCGCTGTCACGGGCGATACTGTAACCACTAACTTAGACACGACTAGTCTGGAGACTTATACCGGTGGCGGTGTCGTTATTCGGCGTCAGACAAAAAGTCCATTATACATTGCAAGGACTGAGGGAATTAGCCTCGCCGACGCTTACATTGTTGCTTATGGTCAACCACATATCGAGATCGGTTTTCCCGACGCCAGTTTTCCATTCATCGAAATGTTCAGCGCTCCAAGAATCCTGTTCGAGGGCTCAGGAAATGAAAGCAATATTGTCTTTAATACTGGAGCAGTCGAGACGGCAAAAGTCCTAGGTTTTGAGCTATCGACTTATAATTCGAATGCTGTTGAAGCTTTAATCTCCAGCAACGGTGGCGTAATCGCAATCTACAAACCTGTTGTCGATATGTTCTCCAGCTTATGGAGTGCGACACTGTTGAATAATCCAAAATTCTTTGCGATGTATGGCGCAGAAATTCTGTTTTCATCGGTTGACCAAACAGAGGCCGATCAAATGATTGCATTCAACGGTCGAATAACTTCAGTATCTGACGGAAATACGTACGAAATCGGCAAGATTTATATTGATTAACCGGACACGTTATGACGCTGCAGTCTGGGATGCATGACATTCCTATCATCGAACGTGCCGATAAATCTGCTAAAGCGTTTTTGACGAACGCAAAGTCGAATTGAGGATTCATGCGATCGGCCCTGCGCGACGCATTGGTCCTGGTGAATTCCCAAGAGGTGGTGGTGACGAAGAGCTTGAGCTGTGACCTTTGCGGTAGGGTAGTTGCAGCAACAGCGGATGAAGTTTCGACCCGAGAGGCTGTGCGACGCTTCGCGATTGGGATATCAATGGCCGGGGCGCGGGATCGCGGCTATTGCGAGACCGGCGAGACCCAGGCGCGCATGCCGGGCCAGCCGTCCCGCTCGAACCCCGGTGCGTACAAAGGTTTCATTCTTGGCCAAATCGAGGTAAGTGCCGGACATCACGCTGCCGGAGATCGGTGAGCGCCTTGCCGCCGAGCGCGGGGTGCAGGCTTCCCTAGCGACGTTATTGCTGTTCCTCGATTAGCGCGGCATCACGTTCAAGAACAACGGAGTACGCCGCCGACCAGCCGCGCGCGGACCTCCTGCTTCGCCAGATAGTGCTTGATCCCAGATTTTGATGGTACATCATTTTCTCATGAATGGAGGGATGCGCTATGGGTCAGGTGTCACACGTGAGCGCAACAACGACAGACGACTGCCTCCACGCCTTCCAGCCGACCATCCCGCACCTGACGTATTCATCCCTGCATCGCCGCCTTCAGCGACACGGCATGTCGTGCCTGCCGGAAGTGGCAAGGTTCAAAGCGCGGGAGAGAAAGTTAAAAAGCTACCCGACTGGCTGCTACTTCCACATTGCCATCGCCGAGGTGCAAACGGCCGAGGGAAAGCTTCATCCCTTGGTCGCCATCGATCGGACGTCCAAGTTCGCTTCGTTTAGTTCGTAGGAAGGCCCCTAAGGGGGATTGCTGGCGATTTCTTCTTGGCGCTGGCGACAGCCGTTCTCTACTAAAATCCACACAGTGCTCACCGACGGAACGCACTTTGCCGATCTTTTAGGGCGATGGCTGGACACCCCAGGCCATCAAGGTCATGCGAGAACAGAAGGTGACATTCCGATGCCATGCCTTCGAGGCGGCATGCGCCGATCTCGACATCGAGGATCGTCTGCCTAAACCGCGCCATCGATGGACGAACGGTTATATGGACCGGATGAACCACATCATCAAGGACACGACCGTGAAATGCTTCCACCACGACAGCTACGATTAACTGCAGCGGCACGTTCGGGATTTCATCGATGCCCACCACTTCGGTCGCCGCCTCAAGACCCTCACACGATACTAGTCCATCTGCAAACGGTCTACTTCAGAGCCTGCTCGATTCATCATTATCGTATTCATTAAATGCCAGAACTGAACATCTAGATGATCTCGTGCAGTCTCTACGGTCTGAAACTCGGCCTAGCAGATGTGGGGTGGATGCGTCGTTTTTGGCCGATACAGGGAACGACGGGTAGTGTAGATTTCACGATCGAGCGAAAACCAACCCAATAAGGGTGGGACCCGAATGCGGGCGACAGTCGTTTCGCTCACGCGGCAAACACCTGCTGGACCGTTTGCGTGATCGCAAGAATGCAGATGACTGTGCCGACCGCTCGAAGCAGCAACTTTTCCGGCACGTGCCGCACGATCCAGCCGGCCAGCGGCGCTGCGCCAAGCCCCCCGACGATAAGGCCGGCGATGGACATGGCATGGTTTGAAAGGTCGCCGGCATCCTGCCAGTGGCCGGTAATGAGTGCGATGAGGAAGGCAAGCGACACGGAGAGCGTGATCAGGAATTCGCTCGCATTCACGGTGCCGATCACGTAGCGCGGGGCGCCGCCGGCTCCAAGAAGGCCGGTCGTCACGATCGGCCCCCAGCCACCACCACCCGAGGCATCCAGAAAGCCGCCCGCAAGACCTAGCGGCGCCACCAGCTTGCCGCTGATCGGCTTGCTTGGAAGCTTGCGGAAGGAGCGCGCGAAAATCCAGATGCCGAGTGCGGCGAGATAGGTGGTGATGAACGGCTTGATCGCCGAGCCATCGATGGAGGTCAGCACATAGGCACCGGTCACGCCGCCGATGATGCCGAACGGGGCGAGGCGAGCAAAGAGTTTCCAGTCGATGTTGCGGTGATAGAGGTGCCCGCTGCCCGAGGCTGCCGTGGTGAAGAGTTCGGCAGCGTGGACTGATGCGGACACCTGGGCAGGCGGCAGGCCGACGCCGAGCAGCACCGTGGATGAGATGACGCCATAGGCCATGCCAAGTGCGCCATCGACGGCCTGGGCGAAGAAACCGACGAGGGCGAAAGTGAAGAAGTCGAGCACCTGGTATCTCCAGCCTTAGGTTATAGGACATTGAGGCTGCCGACCGCTTCCCGGAAGCACCAGCCGATTCGTGTTACAGCTTTGCGGCAAACAGCTTTACGCCGAGGTCGTTCTGGCGCAATCGTCGCGGGTGTTTTGTCGTGAATACGCTGTTCTCGTCTTCGGGGCTGGCATTGGTGACTAGCGGGCTCGCCTAACGCTTGTCAGAAACCTCGGTGAAATCACAGGGATTTGAGCCGAGAACGTCGGCAGTCGCCTGGAAGGCTCAACTTGACGCCACGCCCGACGAGGCCTGCACCATCGTTGATTTATTGGCGTCTGGGTCAGACCGACACGACGGCTGACGTGCTCCCCTGAATGTTCCCATTCATAGGCGAGAGCAAATTCGATTTAAACTGGGTCATATCCTGCTGCTCCAAAGTAATGCCGACATTCGTCTGGTGTGAAGGCTGAGAGGCAATTAGCGACGACCAGCCAGAGTTCGTCGACGGTTCTGGCGGCGGCCTTTCTGAGCAGGGCCTTGAGCTTGGAGAAAGCCATCTCGATCGGGTTGAAGTCGGGCGAGTATAGCGGCTGGAACAGGAGCTGCGCGCCGACCCTCTTGATGGCCTTGCGCACGCCGCTGATCTTGTGAGCGGGCAGATTGTCCATGACCACGATGTCGCCAGGCCGCAGCTCGGGTGCCAGTAGCTGCTCGGCATAGGCGAAGAAGGCCGGACCGTTCATCGGGCCGTCGAGGAGCATCGACGCAGCCATGCCGGACAATCGCACCCCGTCGGTGAAGGTTGTTGTCTTCCAATGACCGTGAGAAACGGCTGCCCGGCATCGCTCGCCGCATGGCGCCCTACCGCACAAGCGGGCCATCTTCGTCGAGGTAGCGGTCTCGTCGATGAAAATCAGCTTCTCGGGGTCGAGGGCGAGCTGGCTGTCGAACCAGGCGATGCGGCGGCGCTGGACATCGGGCCGCGCTGTTGATCTGAGGCGTAAGCGGTGTTGTGCTGCCACGTCGGCTCAGCGTTGACGGAATGGGACGACGTTGTTGCCACGCATGAAGATGACCGCACCTTCGGTTCCGATGGCCGTTATCGCAGTATCCAATGCTTCGTCGTCTGACGAGAACACCCTTCCCCGACATGACTGGTGCCCT